>JANXPR010000560.1 GCA_025357215.1 Acidobacteriaceae bacterium
TAGAGCACAGGCAGGAGTGCCTGTGCCACACATTCCTAAATGACGGCCCGATGTAGCGCCGCGCCCATAAAGGTTTTAAAGCTCAAAGATTTCAACAATCAGTCCTCGTTTTCCACATCTAACGCATGTTCAACGTCTGGCAATGACGCAGTCTTTCCTTCACAATAGAGATGAGCACATGCCCACATCCACTGACCTTAAAGACATGGTGAAACAACAGGCGGACATCGTCCGCGTGGTGGGCGAGTACGTAACGCTCAAGAAGAGCGGAGCGCAGAACTACACCGGCGTGTGTCCGTTTCACCAGGAAAAGACTGGATCGTTTTCCGTGCACGTGACGCGGCAGTTCTATCACTGCTTTGGTTGCGGCGTATCGGGTGACGTGTTCAGCTTCGTGCAGAAGTACGAGAATATTTCTTTTCCTGAAGCCATCAAAGTGGTGGCGGAAAAGTGCGGCATCAAGCTGCCCAAGTTTGAGTATTCGTCCCCGGAAGAAGCCCAGCAGGCACGGCATCGCGGACAGTTGATGGAGATGCATGAACGCGCCTGCGCGTTTTTTGAGGAGCAGTTGCGCCGTCCGGAAGCCGCGCATGCCCGCCAGTATCTGACTAACCGCGGGCTGGGCGAAGAGACCGTCCGCGAATTCCGCATCGGCTTTGCGCCGGACTCAGGATTCTTGCTGCGCGACAAGCTGAAGTCTGATTACAGCGAGCCATTGCTGCGCGAGTCGGGATTGTTTTCCGCAAAAGAAGGCGCGGAAGCGGGGAACATTTATTCCAAGTTCCGCAACCGCATCATGTTCCCTATAGCCCAGGAAAATGGCCGGGTGATCGCCTTCACCGGACGCACGCTGGCCACCGACGAAAAGGCCGGGCCGAAGTATCTGAACTCGCCGGAAACGCCCATCTATTCCAAGGGGCGCGTACTGTTCAATCTGGACAAAGCCAAGGAAACCATCCGCAAGGAATTTGCGATCATCGTGGAAGGGCAGATGGATTGTATTTCCGTCTACGCCGCTGGGTTCCACAACGTGATTGCCAGTTCCGGCACTGCGTTTTCTGAAGCGCAGGTACGGTTGCTGAGCCGGTTCACGAAAAACGTGGTCGTGAACTTTGATCCGGACACCGCGGGAGCTACAGCGACCGATCGTTCGTTGGGCATGCTGTTGGAAGAAGAATTCCATATAAAGGTCCTGCGGCTGGAAGCCGGGTTCGATCCCGATTTGTTTATCCGCACGCACGGAGCGGCGGCATACAAGAAAGCAGTCATCGAGCAATCGCGCGATTACTTTGACTATCTGCTGGACCGCGCCATGGCCATGTTTCCGGTACGCACGCCGGAAGGCAAGAAGAACGCGATCAACTATCTGCTGCCCCACGTTCATCGCGTGAGCAATCGCGTTGAACGGGACACGTTGGCCAGCGACCTGGCGCAGAAACTGGGAATCGATTCCAGCGTACTGCGGCAGGAATTCAGGACGGCGGCAACCAACCGCTCGGCTGGAGCCGTGCGTCCGGGAGCCGAGCCGTTAGTTACGTCGAGCGAAAAAGTGCTCATCCGCGCCGCGTCGGCAACTTCGCTGGAAGAACGCGAAATGCGCAGCACGGTGTTGCGCGCGCTGGCCGAAGAGCGGCTGCACGAAGGCCTGAACAGCGAGACGCTGCTGCAACATCTGCTGGAAGCCGGCGAAGAAGTCGATGACCCGATGTCCCTGCCGCTGGAAGAGCCGGAACGAAAATTGCTTGCATCCGTGGTAATGAAGGAAGACGAGACTTTGACTCCCGAACTGCTGCAAGGCGCGCTGGAAGGATTGCGCCATCGGGTACAGATTTATCGTCGCGAACGGGAGATCAAGAGCGGGATCGTGGAAGCCGAAAAGCGCAACGATGTTACGGCGTTGCTCAAACTGAAACAGGAAAAACTGGAACTGGATCGGAAATTGGCTTCCGGGCTGAACTAAGCGAATTGCGTCCGTTCCAAACTTTGCCGTATGGCGCAAACAACTACACAGCTTTGTTGCCGGAGCGCTCAAGCTCCTGGATCAAGTCTTGCAACAGGCGACGCGCGCTGCTGCCGATCTTGTCAAACTCAACGCCCACTCCGGTTTTGTGCGACTTTCTGACTGTGCCGGTAACGCGGAACGATTGGCCGCGGATCTCGAGAGTCAGTTCCACGTATGTGCGGATCGCGAATGGCCGCTCCATTTCCACGTAGCAACCGCCCAGGCTCAGGTTTTGGACTTTGCCCTTGTTGGCGCCGGTAGAGGGAATCTTCGAGATTTCAACCGCGCCTTCACAGGCGAAGCGTCTGGTGCGCCGACGGTCGCTATTCTCAACCGGCTTGGCGTCGGCAATCCCTTGCGTCCCAACCGGCCTGGTTTCAACAGCCTCCTTGGGCTGAGCAAGGGATTTGGCTGTGGCTAGCGGGTTGGTCAGTGCAGTGCTTTCTGTGCTCATATTAAAGATGGAAATGGACGGTTTCTTACCGCCTTACGTCAATGTTATCGGCGTTTGTACTGATATCTTGACCGTATTCCAAGCCGCTGAACGGGGGTGAGTGGCCAATGAAGCTCACGCAAGTCCATGCCGATAAGTCTGGTCTGATGTGGCTGTGGCGGTTTTGCGGCCTACTGGCAGCGCTGTATGTCGTTGATTTTTGGGCAGGTGTAACGGCGGCCGCTGGTTTCACGTTATTACTTACAATGTACGCCGCATCGGTTTAAAGATTGTCATCATCTAATCAGCAGGCGGTATATCTCCTTTGTTTTGTGGTGAGTTGGCCGGAAAGTGCGCTTTTTTTTGCCGGATTTTGCATGATAAACTACTACCTTCGGGTTTTGCGCGCTTTTTCAGCCTACATCCCGCACGTTTCCACGCTTCGGGGATCACAAGCGGACAACCCGGTAATGCCTTGAAGGCGATGTAATTTAAAAAGAGGATCGTGCTTGGCACTAGACGATAAATTCGAAGACATTAAGAAACTGATCGACGCAGGCAAAGAAAAAGGATATCTCACCTATGACCAGGTCAATGACCTAATTCCCGGTGATGTCCACTCTCCAGACGATCTGGACGACCTGCTCACCACGATTGGTACCCAGGGCATTGATGTCCTGGAATCCGCAAAAGGTTTGCCTTCTGAACAGAAGTTTGAAGATATTGAGGAAGGCGAGGACGTTGAACTTGATCTGACCCCGGGCACGCTGGATAAAACCAACGACCCGGTCCGCATGTACCTGCGCGAGATGGGCACGGTCCCGTTGCTCACCCGTGAAGGCGAAGTTGAAATTGCCAAGCGCATTGAGCGCGGGCAACTGCGCGTGTTGAAAGCCCTGTCACGCTCTCCGATTGTGATCAAAGAAATCCTGGCCCTGGGCGAGGACCTCCGCCGCGGCGTTCGTTCCATCAAGGAACTGGTCGCGTTCGATGAAGAGGAGATCACGGAAGAGATTGTGCAGGCGCGCTTGAAGAGCTTCGTCGGCAAGATCGACGACGTCTCCAAGCATTACAAAAAGGTCCAGCAGGTGGAAGAAAAGCTGGCCGCCATCGTGCAGAAGAAAAAGCCCAAAGAGTACCGCCGCGCCAGCTGGGCTTTTGGACGCGCGCAGGTGCAAGTCTCCACGGGCATCCGTAAATTGAAGTTCACCACGCCGGAGCGCAAGCGGCTCATTGAGCGTGTCAACAAAACGGCGGACGCCATGCGCGCGCTCGATCGCCAGATCTACAACCTGGAAAAGAAGATCGAAATCACGCGCGTGGAAGAAACCAAACGCGAATGCCGCCGCATCCAGCGTTCGCACCGCATGGACCTGGAAAAGCAAGAGCAGGATGCCGGCGTAAGTTACCCGGAACTCAAGCGCACGCAGCGCGAGATTATTCAGGGTGACGTGGATGCGGAAGCCGCCAAGCGCGAGTTGATTGAAGCCAACCTGCGCCTGGTGGTGTCGATCGCCAAAAAGTACACCAATCGCGGCCTGCAGTTCCTTGACCTGATCCAGGAAGGGAACATCGGCCTGATGAAAGCCGTCGATAAGTTCGAGTACCGCCGTGGCTACAAATTCTCCACGTACGCAACGTGGTGGATCCGCCAGGCGATTACTCGCGCCATCGCCGACCAGGCCCGCACCATCCGCATTCCGGTGCACATGATTGAAACCATCAACAAGCTGATCCGCACGTCGCGGCAACTGGTGCAGGAACTGGGACACGAGCCGAGTTCCGAAGAGATCGCCAAGCGGATGGATATCCCGGTGTCCAAGGTCCGCAAGGTACTCAAGATCGCGCAGGAGCCCATCTCACTGGAGACGCCGATTGGCGAGGAAGAAGATTCCCATCTGGGTGACTTTATTGAAGACCGGTCGATGGTTTCGCCGGCTGAAGCCGTGATCAACGTGAACCTGAAAGACCAGACTTCGCAGGTGCTACGCACGCTCACGCCGCGCGAGGAAAAAGTCATCAAAATGCGTTTTGGTCTTGAAGATGGTTCCGAACATACGCTGGAAGAAGTGGGACAATCGTTTGCCGTCACCCGCGAACGTATCCGCCAGATTGAAGCCAAGGCGTTGCGCAAACTGCGGCATCCGTCGCGCTCACGCAAGCTAAAAGCGTTCATGGATGGGATACGCGAGGCGTAAAAATCTTTACCACTGATTCACACGGATCACACTGATCTTTGAATCGAAAACCAAAATCGAAAACCAAGGCGCTGCTGAAGAGGCGGCGTCTTTTTTATTGCGCACCGTTCTTTTGCCGCCTTCTCGCTTCCGGGGACGCTCAGAAGCTGTCATTCCGGACCGAAGGTGAGGAATCTGCTTTTGGTTTTGCTCGTGTGACACAGGCACTCTTGCCTGTGCGCAGTTCAAGGACTCTTCAGACTCTTTGATCTCGCTACTTCCGCACGAATTTGATCAGTGTCATCAGTGCGAATCAATGGTAAGAGGATTAACCCATCTTCCCTTCCAGCTCCGCCCATCGCGCGTACAGATCGTCCACGACTTTCTGCGCGTGTTCCAGTTCCTGATGGGTCTTCAATAGCTTTGCTGCGTCCGTGGCGATCTTGGGATCGCTGGCGGCAATGCGAGCCAGCTCCAGGTCTTCTTCGGCTTCGTTGATGAGCTCTTCCATGTGGTCATACTCGCGGGCTTCTATGTAAGACAGTTTCTTCTTCACCGGCGCGCCGGTGGCTTGCGATGCGGAAGCGCCGGAAGTAGATGACGCCACGGAGCCATCGGGGTGGAGCAGGCCTTCAGGCCTGCGGTCGGCGGCCGTCTTGCTTTGGGCTTTAGCCCCTGCGGTCTGATCTTTCTGTTTGTCCTCCATCCAAGCCTCCCACTGCGCGTAGTCGCCGAACACTCCGGCGCCGCCATCGCCGTCGAGCCCCAGCACCACGGTGGACACGCGGTCCAGCATGTAGCGGTCATGCGTAACCAGCACAGCGCGCCGGTAAATTCGAGCAAGCTTTCTTCCAGGATTTCCAGCGTGGGGATATCCAGATCGTTGGTGGGTTCATCGAGCAGAAGAACATCCGCTGGTTGCAGCATGAGTTGCGCGATCAGCACGCGCGCGCGCTCGCCGCCGGACAGCCGCTCAACCGGCTGGTTCAGTTGTTCGCTCGTGAAAAGGAACCGTGCGGCCCAGGCGGCCACGTGGATCACGCGCTCCTGATACACCACGCTGTCACTATCGGCAGCCAGCGCTTGCTTGAGCGTGACGTCGGTATCCAACTGGCGGTTCTGGTCAAAGTACACCACGCGCAGAAAATCAGCTTTCTTGATCTCGCCCGCAGTCGGCGGCATTTCTTCGCGCAACAATCGCAGCAGAGTCGTCTTGCCGCTGCCGTTGGGGCCAACCAGTCCCACGCGCTTGCCGTTGGAAATCAGGAAGTCAAGATTTTTGAAAAGCGTGCGAGTGCCGGCTGCTGCGTTGTCCGCGGCTTGCCCAGGAATCTCAT
>JANXPR010000292.1 GCA_025357215.1 Acidobacteriaceae bacterium
CTAGAAAGCGGCAATCGTCAGCGGCCGGTGGAGAGTAGACTATTGCCAAATTGAGACCTCCGGGCCTTTTCCCGCCAAAACTAAGGTTGCGGTGGCCGGGCCAAATCAGTGAAAATGCAGGGAGCGATACTGGGTACCCGCCAAAAACCATTCTTGACGTTAGCAGCCATTTAAGGTGGAATAAAGAGCATGACCAAAGCTGATTTGATCGAAGAAGTCTCACGTTTGGCGGAACTTACGCGTAAAGACAGCGAGATCATCGTGGAGACCATTTTTGACAGCGTGGTCCGCTCCCTGCGGTCCGGCGACAAGATTGAGATCCGTGGCTTTGGCAGCTTCCGTACCCGCCAGCGCAAACCCCGCGTAGGCCGCAATCCCAAGACTGGCGCGCGCGTGGATGTCCCCGCCAAAAAGATCCCTTACTTCAAGCCCAGCAAGGAATTGAAGGACGTGATCAACACCAGCGCACCGGTGGCAGTTCCTGCGCCCCCAGCAACGCCTCAGCCGTAAGCTGCCAAGAGCCGTATCAGCTGATCTCTCGTTCAATCGAGGTTGCAATCTCGCCCGAAGCTGAAGGCAACTTCCGTCCGCGCTCTTCTTGCCAATCCTAAGCCTTACTTTCTGATCCCGATGACGGCCATCATTCTTCCCGCATGGCCATGTTCGGCGCGATGCGAGAAAAATTTTTTCGTATCGCAAGCCGTGCAGTCAGCGAGCGGGGTGATTTGCCGGGCCGGCACGCCAGCGTCAAGCAGTTGGCGGCGGTTGCCTTCCTGCAGGTCAAGATGCTGTTTGATGCACAGGTCGCCGTGTCCGGGAGCTCGCTGGTTCATGAACAGCATCGGGTATTTCATTTGTACGGAATAAGAATCCTTGATTTCATGAAACAGGTCGGCGGCGTAGGCGAACTGGGCTTCAAACTTGGCGGGAAATTCGTCGCCCACTTCATAACAACATTTCTGGATGCCGGGACCAATCGCGGCGTGTATGTCCTGTGGGCGTGAGCCAAACTCACGGCGCATGGCACCCACGCCTTTTTCCACGATGCGTTGCAGCGTCCCGCCCCATCCGGCGTGGAAGGCGCCCACAGCACGGGTTTTCTTGTCGACGAGCAGGATAGGGAAGCAGTCAGCCGTGAGAATGCCCAGCACGATACCGGGAACGTTGGTGATCATGCCGTCACCGGAGAGCGATCCAGGCTCGCCGGACGTGACAACGTGAATCACATCGGAGTGTACCTGGCGTAGTGTCACCAGAGGCCAGAGGTATTCGCGATGCGACTTCGAACCCGTCGTAGCGTCCACAGCGCGCAAAAGAAGCTCGCGGTTCTGCGCGACATTGACGCGCGAATCGCTAGAGCGCGAGTTTTGGGAACGCTTGTCACTCTTGGCGACGCCGGGTTTCGGGAATCCCAGGTTCAGGCTGTGGCCGCCAAAAGCCGTGGAGACGCCGCCCGGGCGAGTGCTGAATCCGTGAATCAGCCAGGAGATTTTTTTCAAGTCAGGGGACGTAAGGAACTGTGGTTTACTCGAAACAGCTTTGCTCCGGGCCGGTTTACTTTGAATAAGCTGGTGCCGTGATTCTTGTTTTTGGGCTTTGGCTTTGGTCAGTGTTTTTCCGACACGGCGCGCGCGTTTGCTCTGGAGTTTGGCTACTGGGGGCACAGAGTTATTGTAAAGGAGCGCCGAATGTGCAGTCCGCGCAAGCGCTAGAAACACGCTCGTCAGGACTGCACGGCGGGAACAAACGCGGCTCCGGCATCCAACATATTGAAGGTCCCGGCAGCCGTTTGGTGTTTGAGTGCTGCGTGGAAAGCTGCTGTAATACAAAAAGCTGCCCATGAAAGACAAGCCAGCATTTCGGATCGCCACTTATAACACGCACAAATGCCGCGGCATGGACGGCCGGATTCGTCCCTTGCGTATTGCCCAGGTGCTGCGAGAGTTGGATGCCGACGTGATCGCCTTGCAGGAAGTAGTCAGCCTGGGCGGCGGACGCAAAGAGCAAGATCAAGCCCGTTATCTGGCGGACGCCGTGGGCTTCCCCTACTACTTGGGCGAGACGCGCAAGCTGCGTGGCGGCAGCTATGGCAATGTGGTGATCAGCCGCTTTCCCGTGAAGGAAGTTGAAGTCTACGATCTTTCGGCTTCGTCGCGAGAGGCGCGCGGCTGCATCCGCTGCGATATTGAAGTTGCTCCGGGCAAGATTATCCATCTTTTCAACATTCATCTGGGAACTGGTTACATTGAACGCCGTAAGCAAGCCAATCTGCTCATGAGCCGGAACGTTCTGCTTTCGCCGCGGTTGAAACATCCACGCTTGATTCTGGGCGATTTCAACGAGTGGACGCGCGGCCGCGTGTCGAAAATGCTGAATCATTCCTTTGAGAGCGTGGACATTCAATTGCATCTGAACCGCCGCCGTACATATCCCGGCGTGTTGCCGTTCATGCATCTGGACCACATGTATTTTGACCGTACGCTGTTTCTGGAAGAGTTTGTGCTGCATCGCAGCCCCAAGGCACTCATGGCATCCGACCATCTTCCGTTGGTTGCGGGCTTTCGTCTGGCCGGAAAGCAGCGTTAGTCCACTACAATCATTCGTCGTGGCAATCGTCACAGGAGACCTGGCTTGAGCAAGGTGCTGGCGTACTGCGCTTACCTGAAACGCACGGAAATCATGTTGCCGCCCGCGGGCGTAAACGGTGTGCCTCTGCAACTGATTGCGCGAAATGACCTCCGGCTGGTGTGGTCGCAGGTGGACTGGCCGTTTAACGCGCCGCAACTCCAGGGATTCGCTGTGGACTTTCACAACGTAGTAAGCCAGGTTTTCCGGCAGGCGGCGGTAGCTCCGTTCCAGTTGCTCACGGTGTTTGACAGCCGGGAGGCGATGGTGGAGTTTGCCCACGGGAACGAAGAAAGCATCGTCGCCGACCTGGACCGCTTGAAGGCGTGTGTCCAGATGGAATGCGTGGCTTACGTGGTTGGTGCGCGGCGTGATACTTTGCAAGATCCGCCTGCCGCGAAAGATCCCGCAAAAGCCCATTTTGATCCGCAAGCTCTCTTTCGCATGAAGGAATATACGAACCAGGTAGTGGCCACCGTGGCCGGCCAGAGTCGGGAAGTAAAGGTTCGGGAGGTCAGGGGAGGCAACCGGATCTTCGCCTTAGTGGATCGCGGCCAGGAACAGCTCTTTTTGCAGACAGTCCACGACCTGCCGTTGCCCAGTATGGTTTCCCGGCGGTTTAAGGGCCCCGAACCCGCCGGAGAATTCCTGAGCCTCCGCCTGGGGACGCCACGGCCCGCAAAGCAGCCTTAGGCCTTGTGGAAGGCCAACCTGGGCCACGCTGAGGGGCATCAGATCGGGGTACGGAGGCGGGCCAGCGGGGTAGTAAAATGAGGGTACCAAGTGTTGCAATCGCTTGATCCCGCAAGGGTTGACAGCGTGCAGCGCTGATGGGTACGATCACCAAGGTCGTGCCAATTGTTGCTGTTCCTCGGGCCCCGTCTTCATTGATGTTTTCTGATGCGCGAAAGCGAGCGCCCTGCAAGTATCTGGGTTTCCGGAGTCGTCCGTTGGCGTGTTCCCGCAGACTCTGTATCGCGCAAACAGGCAGACTAGGGAAAGCCGGATTATTGAAAAGAAAAAAACGGCAATGCGGCAGATCTAATTTTCCGCTGATTTCGGAACGCTTAAGGCAGGTAGAAGTGGCGGCGCTCGCGTGAAAAACAACGCTGAGAAGAAACCGCCCAAGGTGCCCGTCACCAGCATTCGCAGCGGCAGCAAGATTTGGGGGAGCAACTTGGCCACGGCGGAATTGCGATTCCAGCCCGAAGGCTTTGGCGGACGGCGTAACAAAAAGCCGCGCATGGCCGCCATGCGTCTGATGGACGCCGAACGCAGCGATGAGATTTTCTCGCTGCTGCTGGAAGAGATCGCCGCCCTGGGATATCCGCGGGCCCTGGTGCTGGAAGCTGATTTTCATAGCGGTCGTATTGTTCCCGCCGCCGCGCACAAATGGCCGCGATTGCAAGCGGAAAAACTGGCCACCACTCTTTCCGCTGATTCCCATCCCATCACCCGGGTCTTGCTCACCAGCCGTCCTGCTGTTCTTACCAAAACCACTTTTCATCCCCGTCCCGTCTATCTGCACCCGATTCTTTACAGTCAAAACAATGTTTGCTGGGAAGCCGGACGCGTCAGTACCGCAGGCTGCCTGGCAGTCCGGAATTCGCGCCGTGAAGCGGCTATCAGTACCAAGGACCAGACTTGTCTTAACTGTGAAATCCGCGGATACGCCGCCGTGGCCGTGGTTGAACTGGCCAAGCGGAATACTGAAGCGGATTTGGCCGAACTGGGCGAACTGGTTGAACTCGCCAACATGTGCCTTTCGCGTCTGCATCGCGCGCAATACCGTTACGAGCGCGTTCGCGAAATGGAAATCACCATCGCGCAGATGGCCACGGTGATGCAGAGCATGACCGACCCGGTTATGCTGACTGACACGCAGCATCACGTGATCATGCAGAGCAAGGCTGCTGAGCGGTTCTTTAAAGCTCCGGCTAACGCCCGGGAACGTGATCTGCGTGCTTTGGACGATAACCGGCAGCTGTTTGCTTCCGCGCTTTCCACCATGCTGGTTTCCGGAATTGAGCCGCATCGTGACCTGGTGCTGCTCGACGTGCAAAAAGGCGCCGAGGTTATTTTTGAAGCCGTAGCAGCGCCGACTTACGGTCCTGATGGCGTTCATGTTGGCGCCGTTACTGTAATGCGTGACGTTACTGAGCTTCGCTTGGCTGGCCTGGAACTTCGGTCCAATTTCGACAAACTGCGTAGTACGGAAGAAATCGTCCGCCAGGACCGTGATCGCCTGAATCTGATCATTGAAAACGTGGGGGACCCCATTGTGGTTTGCGATCGCCAGGCGCACATCATCCTCATGGACACGCTGGCCCAGGAACTGTTCGGCAATCCCGCCGCGGTGGGTGCCAGCCGCTCCGCGCCGCAGTCGAAAAACCAGGAAATCTTCGCCGCGTATTCCAAGATGTTTACGTCCTCGGCTTCTGACCGGGAAACGGCCCCTTTGCAGCTTTACAGTCCGGCGGTGCGCCAGTCCATTGAGTATGACGCGCGTTCCGGAAAGATTTTTGATGAGATGGGTCACGTGGCTTTCACCGTCACCGTTCTGCGGGACCTTACCGCGTTGCGTAAAGTGGAACAGCTCAAAGTCGAGCGGCGCATTCTGGAGATTGAAAAATTCGCCGCCACCGGACGCCTCGCCGCCACCATTGCCCATGAGGTGAACAATCCCATGGAGGCCATCAAGAATTCCATTTATCTCCTGGCCGAATCCATTCCGCCGGACGCGCTGCCCATCTACAACATCCTGAAATCTGAAACCGAGCGCGTGGCGCGTATTGTCCGCCAGATGCTGGGCCTGTATCGCAACAATGAGCAGGTTAAGCCGGTAAACGTCAACACCATCATTGAGGACACGTTGCTCCTGCTGAACCGCCAGTTGCAGCGCGCCAACGTGGAAGTCCGCCTGGACCTGCGCGAACTACCCGACGCTGTGATTGCCGCCGATCAAATCCGCCAGGTGCTTTCCAATATCATCATTAACGCGCGTGACTCCATGCCTGACGGCGGCAAAATGCTTATCCGCACGCGCCATCTGCCGGGTCGCAACGAGCTGCGCAGTTGGGTACGCATCCTCGTTGCCGATAACGGTACCGGCATCCCGCGGGACCTGCAGCGCGCCATTTTCGAACCCTTTGTCACCACCAAAGGCGAAAAAGGTACCGGCCTGGGGCTGTGGATCGTTAAGGGAATCATTCAAAACCATGCTGGAAAACTTTCTGTCAGAAGCACCGTAGGAAAAGGGACCGTTTTCAAGATAGACTTGCCTGTCGTTAGACTATGAACGTCAGACTATGAACGCTAATCGGTCAACGACAGATTTAACACCCCGACTGTGAACGCCCCACTGTGACCCCTGACGGCAAATACCGGATCCTCGTTGTCGACGACGAATCCTCCGTACTGCTCACCTACCGTCTGATCCTGGAACACCAGGGCTATGAGGTTGTCGCGTGCGGCAAATCCACTGAGGCGATTGCGCTTCTCCAGAGCCAGCGCTTTGACACCGGTCTTGTGCGACTACTCGCTGGAAGAGCAGCACACCGGCTTTGAAGTGATCGCCGCCGCCCGCCGCCACGATCCCGCTATTCCCGCCGCGCTGCTCACCGGTTACGCCACTAAGGAAACCGCCGACGAAGCCGCCGCCAAGAACATCGCCATCATGATCAAACCCACCGTGACCGAAGAATTCCTGGCTACCACTTCCAAGATGCTGAAAAGGGACGGGTACGGCAGGTAGGGCTTCTTATTGTGCCGCCTGCAAGCATCAACAGGTCTTGTGGAGCGCAGCCGCCCTCGGCTGCGGACAGTCCAGAATTTCGATCCCTGCAATCTCGGCGATTTTGGCAATTTCTGCGTCCTCCTCGACGTGCCATCCCGAACCGCTGGTGAGGGATCTGCTCCGCGCTCTTAAGGGAGAATCATTTTTGCCGGCTGGACCTTTGCTCCGCCGGTATGTGTCTTCTCGGGGTCTCCACGTCTCCGTGGGGCGTGTCGTGTTTTAGCGACTAGCCCCCTGCGTTGCGACGTCGCGTCCTTTGCGGTAAATGCCCGCACAAAAGTTAAGGGCCGGCTTGCGCCGGCCCTTAAGGTTGAAGTTGGCAGTTTGTTTAGAACGTGAACCGTGCTCCGAACTCGCCGGTGAAGGCACGCGGCGCCAAGCTGCTCGTCGGATTGATGAATCCGACTGGCTGCTTGAACGTCGAGTCGTCCACGGTGGTGCCGAAGTTGTTGCCGTAGTTGGCGTGGTTGGTCAGGTTGAACGCCTGGAAGATCAGTTGCAGCTTCCGGCTTTCACCCAGTTTGAAGCTCTTCGCCACGCGAGCGTCCACGTTGAAGAATGGATCGCCACGGAGCGAGTTGTACGGAGCCACCACGCAGTTGCCGCTGTAGTAGCACTGCGAAGCCGCCAGTTTGTGTGCGCCAGTGGTTAGGTCGTCAAAGGCGGTCAGGTTCGTTGGATCGCTCTTGGGCACAATCAGAGCACCGGCGGAGCTGCCGCCACCCAGGTTCAACAGGTTGGTGCTGGCAATCGCATTATACGGACGAGCCGAACCAGCTTGCAGGATCGGAGAGATCTCGATTCCATAGGGCAGGTGTGCGGTTCCAGCAAAGGTGATGTGATGACGTTCATCGTTGAACGAAGGACCGTACTCGTTCCCCGCAAACGCGTTCTGCGGATCGCGCGGGTAGTAACGGAACGAACCGCCGTCCTGGTTGTAACCCTGCGCCTTGGCCAGAGTGTAGTTGGCCGTGATGTCCATCCTGTGGAAACCGCGCGAACGGAAGCTGAAGTTCAGACCGTCATAGCGCGAGCGTCCGCCAGAAGTTTCATCGCGAACGCTGCCCAGAACGGGGACGCCAGCTGCAATGAAAGCCTTATCAAACGGACGGAAGAATCCGCCAGGAAGACCAGTGCGCGAAGTGGTGGTGATGTTGTTGGGAGTGACCGGGATGTTCGGATCCAGGTTAATGGTCCTGTTCTGGTGCAGGCCGAGCACGTGTACGTATTCGACTTCCACCACCGACTTGGGGTTGAGCGCCCAGGTGTAGCCGCCGTTCCATTCTTCGGTCACCGGCGTGCGATAGTTCGGATCCATGATGCGGCCGGTGGATCCCGGAGTCAGTTGCGAGGAGGGAGCCGGAATCGTAGGCAGCGGGTTCACACCCAGCGCCCAGTTGTTCAGCGCCACTCCGGTACCCGGTACGGTATCGGTGCCGCTGATGGCAAACGCCGTCTGGAAGATCGTCGTGTTGGCCTGCTGTTCCATGAACAACGGAATGTTCTGGAAAGTATTGTCGTAATACATGCCGAAGCCAGCGCGAAGGATCTGGTTTCCGTGGCCGGTCAGGTCATAGGCCAGACCCACGCGCGGGCTGAAGCCCTTGCCGTAGTCCGTTGCCTTTTTAGCCACCAGGGCGGCAATCGCCGGGTTAAACGCGGCAGCGGCTTGCAGTTCCTGGAACGTGCGGCTGTTGGTAATGGCCGATCCGCCCACAAAGTCTATGTCCTTGTCCCAGCGGATGCCCAGGTTCAAGCTCAGGCGGGAATTGAATCTCCAGTCATCCTGGAAGTAAAAGCCGATCTGCTTGGCGTCCTTGATGATGAACGTGGGGTCGCCCACGGCGATGCTCATGCTCTGGACCAGGCCTGGGGTCTTGAATCCCAGCGGCTGGGACAGAATCTGGCTCGGACGGAGTCCGTAGTCGATTTCCAGCGTTGGGTTGAATTCAAAGAATCCGCCCATGAACGGCGTGTAAATGAAGTCGACACCGGTGCGGAACGTGTGCTTGCCAATGATCTTGCTGAAGTCGTCCTTGAACTGGTATTTGCGCTGGATCGACTGCTGCGGAATGTTGGTGTTGGTACCGAACTGGATACCGTTGCTGAACGTGAACAGCGGCGCCCGCGTGGCGGTGTCAATCAGGTTGTTCCAGTACTGGAAGCCGGCGGTGAACTGGTTGGTGATGGTCGCGCTCAATGCCGAGCTGACCGTCACGTTGGCCACCTGCAGGTGGTTCACCGTGAAGTTTCCTTCCGTCAAGTCAAAGGTGCTGCCGCTCTGGTCGTTCAGGCTGTTGTTGGCCTGCGTGGTGACCGAGAGATACGCCGAGTGCTTCGAGTTGAACGTGTAGTCCGCGCGGCCGTTGATGCGGTTCTCATAGAACGGCGTCGGAACAATAGTGGACGGCTGCGCTCCCAGGTTGGTCACCAAAGACAGTTCCTGGAAGGCCAGCGGCGATTCCGCCAATGAGGTCTGCTCGCGTTGGCGCTCATAGGCGAAGAAGGCGAAGAATTTGTCCTTCTGAATCGGTCCGCCCACCGAACCGCCAAAGAACTGGCGCTCGTAAGGGGGATTGGCCTTGGAAGTGGTGCCGTCACCGTTGGCCTGCGTCTGGTCGGCGTTGAAATTCTGCTCGCGGAAGAACGCGAATGCCGAACCGTGAATTTTGTTGGTACCCGTCTTGGTGATCACGTTGATCGCCGCGCCCGATGAGCGGCCGTTCACGGCCGAGAAGCGCTGCGTTGATACTTGGAATTCCTGCACGGCTTCGGCTGGTACCTGCATCACCGGGCCGCCTACCGTGTTGTCCTTGTTGTCCACGCCGTTGATCGTCACGTTTACGTTGCGTCCACCTTCACCGTTCACCGAAAGGATCGAGTAGCGGTTCTTGGTGGGATCGTAAGAGTCCGCGGCTTTAACACCGGGAGAAAGATAAGCCAGATCGGCGATGTCGCGGCCGATCAGCGGCAGATCCTGGATTTGTTCCGGTGTGATGTTCGTGCTCACGTCCATCTTGGTCTGGTCCACCAGCGGGGCCGTCGCCGTCACTTCCACGGTTTCGCTCGCTCCGCCCGGTACCAGCGTGAAGTTCTGCGTCGCGGTGGTGCCGATGCGGACTTCCAGGTCCTTGGCTTCCGCCATGGAGAACCCAGCGGCCTTGGTCTTTACGGTATAAACGCCGGCCGTCACGGCATCAAAACGGTAGTCGCCCGTGTCGCCCGTCATTGCCGTGCGGTTTGCGCCGTTCTCTTTGTTGATCAGGGTCACGGTGGCGTTTTTTACCACGGCCCCTGTCTTGTCTGTCACTGTGCCTTGCAGAGTTGATGTTGCCGTGGCCTGGCCCCACATACTGGTGCAGCTCAGGATCAGCAAGCAACTCATCACGGCCACGGTGAACCACCGCTGCGTGTTTGTATTTCTGCTCATGTGCTCTCTCCTCTAGAAATATGTGCTGAATACACGTATAGCGCGCGCGCTAGGAACGTGTTGTTTTCGTAACCTGGGAATTTGAAGGCCTGGTGCGAATCGGAATGGCTTCAAATATTTCGGAAGCTCCGTGCTTACCGAAAAAAGAGTTCTAGGGAAAGTCGCGGGCAGGTGAACTGGAGCGTCAACCGGCCGTTTTCAAGCAGTATCCCCAACTCCATACCAGAACCCAGAACGTCAGTTCGTGTCTTGATTGTTCTGTGGTGTTGGCCGGGAATTCTACAGCAACATCTCGGTCAGTCCAAGTGGTTGTTTTAGATCGTAAGGTATATTTTGTTTTATGTCATAAAATCAGATATTTATCTACGTAATATTCTGTATATTGCGTAATTGTCAATATTTTGTAAAGTAAAATTGAGCAAGTGTGAAGGGTGGCTTTGCCAGTCCGAAGGAGATGGCGAATCGACGACTACGAAAGTTTGAAATTCAAACTTGCTCCGCTCAAGTCGGAGCTTGCTTCCCTCCGGCTAGCGCTCGAAAACTTGCCCGCAACCCTGTATTATTTCCATTACATGGCAACCAGCACTTCCAACACGGCCTCCAAAGGGAATTCGTCACAGGCAGTTCCTTTCACCGCGAACCATATGCATCCTTTTCAGACCGACGACGCGCGCCTGAAGCCCATCGCCGCCAAGGTGATGGCTCGCGAACGCCTCACCTTGGAAGACGCTGTCACGCTCTATCGCTCTCCCGATCTACTGGCCGTTGGCTGGCTCGGCAATCATGTGCGCGAACGCATGCACGGCAACGTGACGTATTTCAACGTGAACCGGCACATCAATCCCACCAACGTCTGCGTGGCGGCGTGCCGCCTGTGCGCCTTCGGCCGAAAAAAAGATTCGCCCGGCGCTTACACCATGGCACTGGAAGAAGCCTATGAAACCGCGGCGTCCGGCTACTCAGAAGCCGTGACTGAATTTCACATCGTCGGCGGTCTGCATCCCGACCTGCCGTTCCAGTACTACCTGGATCTGATTTCCGGCCTGAAAGAACGCTTCCCCCAGGTGCACTTGAAAGCCCTCACCATGGTGGAGATTGCTTTCCTGGCCAAGCGCGCCAAGCTCAGTATCGAAGAAACTTTGATCCAGCTGAAAGCCGCCGGTCTGGATTCGCTTCCTGGCGGCGGAGCGGAAATTTTCAACGAACGCGTGCGGCGCGTCATCTGCGACCACAAAATCGACGGCGACCAGTGGCTGGACACCGCGCGTACCGCGCACAAGGTCGGACTCAAGTCCAACGCCACCATGCTGTACGGCCACATTGAAAACGCTGAAGACCGTGCCGATCATCTCCTCCGCCTGCGTAACCTTCAGGATGAAACCCACGGCTTCCAGACTTTCATCCCGCTCGCTTTCCATCCGGCCAACACGCCGCTGGAACACCTCTTCACCACCACCGGCTTCATGGACCTGAAACAGATGGCCGTCAGCCGCGTGGTGCTCGACAACTTCCCGCACATCAAGGCCTACTGGCAGATGCTGGGCCCCAAGATCGCGCAGATCGCGCTACGCTTTGGCGCGGACGACATCGACGGCACCGTGGTGGAAGAAAAGATCTATCACGACGCCGGTGCGACCACGCCGCAAGGCATGCGCCGCGCCGATCTTGAGCGGCTCATCCGCGAAGCCGGCCGCGAACCCGTGGAGCGCGACACCATGTACCGCCCGGTGGTCCGGACGGAAACTTCGTTCACGATTTCGGTGTAGGGAATCTTGCCGCGAATTTGCGCGAATAAGAGCGAATCAGAATGAATTGTGTGGCACAGGCACTACCTGCCTGTGCGGTTTTTCTGAAATCTCAATCGCGGGCGAGCGATTCGCCGCAAATCGCGATACTCGTGTGGCACAGCCGCCCTCGGCTGTGGTTTTTGATTCGTTCTTTTTGCGTTAATTCGCGGCCAAAAGTTTTCGTTCATCCGCTCAATCTGCGGCGAACCTACTTACCGAATACCCGCTTAAATATTTTGTCCACGTTGCGCAGCTGCCGCTCAATGCTGAACGCTCGTTGTATCTGGTCTTTCGGGATGCGACCGGTAATGTCCGGGTCGCCCATCACCATGTCGTGGAAATTCAGGTCATCTTTCCACGCCTTCATCGCATGCTTCTGGACGAGGCGATAAGCGTCCTCGCGGGACATACCGTGTTCCGCCAGGTCCAGCAGTAGCTGTCCGCTAAAGACCAGCCCGCCGGTGCTTTCCAGGTTTTTCATCATGCGATTCGGATAAACCATCAACGTGTCGATCAGATGCGTCGTTTTCACCAGAAGGTAATCCACCAGCGTAGTGGAATCCGGCAGTATCACGCGCTCCACGGACGAATGCGAAATGTCCCGCTCATGCCACAACGCAACATTTTCAAATGCCGCCTGCGCATTCGATCGGACGACCCTTGCCAGCCCGCAAATCTGTTCGCAGGTAATAGGATTGCGCTTGTGCGGCATGGCCGATGAGCCTTTTTGTTTTTCGCTGAAATACTCCTCGGCCTCGCGGACTTCCGTACGCTGCAGATGACGGATTTCCGTGGCAATCTTGTCCAGCGTTGCGGCAATGGTCGCCAGCGTGGCCACGTAATAAGCGTGGCGGTCGCGCTGAATCACCTGCGACGAAATCGGCGCCGCTTCCAGTCCCAGCCGCTGGCATATTTTTTCTTCAAACTCGGGTTCCAGGTGAGCAAAAGTTCCCACTGCGCCGGAAAGTTTGCCCACGCGCATTTCTTCCGTGGAGCGCTCAAACCGCGCGATGTCGCGGACAATCTCCGCATACCAGTTCGCCAGTTTCAGCCCAAAGGTCGTCGGCTCGGCGTGAATGCCGTGCGTGCGTCCGATCGTTGGCGTGTGCTCGAACTCATGTGCGCGCCGGTCCAGTACATCTTTCAGCCGTTCCAGGTCCTGCCGGATGACCGCCGACGCCTCCTTGATCTGCAGCGCCTGCGCTGTATCCACCACGTCATTGGACGTAAGGCCATAATGGAGCCAGCGGGCTTCCGGACCAACTTTTTCCGCCACCGCGGTGGTAAACGCGATCACATCATGCTTGGTTTCGGCTTCAATTTCCTGGATGCGGTTCAGATCGAAATCGCCACGTTGCGCAATGGCATTGGCGGCCTCTTTGGGCACAATGCCGGCTTCCGCCAAGGTCAAACTGGCGGCCACTTCCACCTGCAACCAGCAGCGGAACTTGTTGTCATCACTCCAGATGCGGCCCATTTCCGAACGGGTATAACGGGGAATCAAAGCATCTCCTTAAGATATGTTTCTGAGTTTTTCTTTAAGTGGAACCTGGGGCGGAACTTCAGATGATACATGCTGGCTGCCATGGTTCGCCATGCGGCCATTTCTTTTACATCTAAAGCTTTTCAGATTGCCGATTCTGGCCGATAATAAGGGCAATCATTATGAAGTGGGGGGACTGTCGGCTCTTCGCCTTTCCTGGCCAGCGGCATTCCTGAGCGATACGAGAAAAGAATCTTGGGGCTTTTCACGGCCTCAAGGCAAGTGTGCGCATTTTAAAGCCCCCTTTCGTCCAACGTGGCGCGAAAGAGGGCTGGCTCGAATCTAGCAGAATGTTAATATTGTATCGTGAGGCGATAAGATGGTAAAGGCCAAAAATGAACGGCCGCTGATGGAAGCCGAATATCTGGCCCTGGCGGAATTCCGTTACCAATTGCGCCGCTTCCTGCGCCATATGGAAGAAGAGGTCCGCGACACGGGCGTAAATCCCCAGCAGTATCAGGTCCTGCTGGCCATCAAGGGATTGCCGCGGAACCAGATGCCTTCCATCAGTTGTCTGGCGGAGCGCATGCAACTGAACCACAACAGCATGGTGGAACTGGTGGACCGTTGCGAAGAGAACGGACTTCTGCGCCGCAATCGTGCCGCGGAGGACCGCCGGCAGGTATCCCTGGCTCTTACCGCCGATGGTGAGGCCTTGTTAAAGCGTCTTGGCGCCGCGGCCCGCAACGAACTGCGCAGCGTCGGCCCCATGTTGGTGGAGTCCGTCCTGAAACTTACCGCGAACGGCCGTGGCCGCAAGTCGCCTTCAAGCAACGGCCACAAGAAAAGAGCAGGAGCGCTAGTGAAATAAATGGGCTTTTGTTTGGGCGAAGCGACAGGATTCTTAATCACTACACACCGAACAACTTGGCCATCTCGTCGTACTTAAAGCCTCCGCCCGGAACATAAGGCTGGATCCATTTTCCATCCACCACAAACTGCGGGATGGCCCGTTTGCCGGTCTGGCGCACCACTTCATCGGCTGCGCCTGGGACTTCTTCAATATTGATTTCCTGGTAGACGATGTTGTGCTCGGTCAGCCAACGCTTGGCGGCGTAGCAGTCCCGGCACCACGGGGCGGAATAAACTTTAAGGTCCATAAGAATTTTGCTTGTCTAAATGTTAGATGAAATCGCGCCGGTAAGGTTTCAAAACCAAAGATGCAACTTTCGGCTATTAGCTAAGCTTGGTCTTGTCCAGTTTTTCCCGCAGCTTTGCCAGGCAGTGGACAACATCTTCCCGCCCCTTGGCCGCCAGCATCCAGCGGGGCAGCGCCGCTGACATCCTTCGTGAAGAGAGCCCCGGCATGCGTTCTTCACGCAATTCAGCCGCGATAAATTCCTCCAGAAAGTCCAGATGTGGCCGGTTCAAGATCCACAGCACGTTCTTGCGGCATGGCATTTTCAGCCATAAAGGACCAGCCGTAAAGAACCTTGGCCCCACCGCCACCGACCACTGGTGTCCGCAGTGCAGGCAACTACATTCGCCGTTCTGCTGAACTGACTTTCCGGTCCGCGGATAAACCAGGTTACGTAGCGATGCGCATTCTCCGCACTTCTCGCAGGCGACAAGAATCGGCTCGCCCGGCGGCATGAACTTGGTCAGCCGAATGTCTTCGCGAACTTGCAGACGTTTCTCAGCCATCGGTTCTCATTCTACAGCTGGTCTTTGTGCCACAACGTCGCATCAAGTTCTGCATCCCCCGGCCTCTCTGGTACATCTTTGGTATGGCATTGCAAGTTTTGTATTGATTTCCCATCGGAGGCACCATGCCGGAAACAGTCCAGGAGTATACCCAGCGTCTTTTAAGCCACGTGGAAGGAAAAGATGCTCTTCGCCAGCAGCAAACTGCTCCCAAAAAGCTGGCAGCACTCATCAAGGGAAAGAAGAAGGACCGGCTTACGCGTCGTCCTGCTCCCGGTAAATGGTCGGTGGCGGAAATCCCGGCGCATCTGGCTGACTCAGAGCTAGCTACTTCGTGGCGCCTGCGCCAGATTCTCAGCACCAACGCCGTTCCCATTCAGGCCCTATGACCAGGACTCCTGGGCCAACACGCTCAATTACGCCCGGCGTGATCCCCGCCGGTCGCTGGCTACTTTCCAACTCTTGCGGGAAAACAATGTCGCCATCCTCAAGAAAGCCCCCCGCAAACTGTGGGACAACTACGGTCTCCACGAAGAACGCGGACAGGAAAGCATTGCTCATTTGACACGCATGGTGGCTGGGCATGACACGAACCACATCTTGCAAATTGAAGGGATTCTGAAAAAGAAGAAGTCCTAAGGACGCCGCGCACGCGCCGAGTCCGTCTTTGAAGCTCTAACCAAGAAGCTCTAACCAACGAAGTGTCATTCGGAAGACGAGCTTGAAGTGCGTTCGTTTACTATTTTTGATGTGGGTTCCGCGAGTCTGAGGAATCTGCTCCGCAGGTGTTGGGGACAACAAAAAAGGGCCACCGGTAATTCGACGGCGGCCCTTTTTCAATTCTAAACCAATTACTTCTTGTCCCCTGCCGGAGGCACCGGAGGTGCTGGGGGCGCGTCCTTTTCCTTAATGGAGAGCAGTTCTATTTCAAAGAGCAGCGTGGAGCCCGGCGCAATGTCCGGGCCACGGGACTGGTCGCCGTACGCCAGATCCGCGGGGACGAACAGCTGCCACTTGGACCCGACGGGCATCAGTTGCAGAGCTTCCGTCCAGCCTTTGATCACGTTGGTCAGCGGAAACGTTGCCGGAACGTTATGTCGTTCTGAGCTGTCAAATTCCTTGCCGTTGATGAGCGTGCCTTTGTAGTTGCATACCACCGTGTCGGCGACGGTGGGTTTGGGACCGGTGCCGGGCGTCAGAATTTTGTATTGCAATCCGCTGGGCAGAGTAACCACGCCCGGTTTGGACTTGTTGGCAGCCAGAAAGGCATCGCCTTCTTTCTTGTTTTCTGCGCTGGCGGCGGCGGCTTTTTCCTGCGCCTTCTTGGTCATCGTGGCTTGCATTTCGGTAAAGGTTGCGCGGACTTCTTCTTCCGTAAGCTTGGTCTTGCCGCCGGCCAAGGCATCTTTCAGGCCTTCCATCAGCAGGTTGGTGTCAACCTCAATGGACTGCTTGTGCAGCTGGCCGCCCAGGTTCATGCCCAGAGCGTAGCTGAAACGGTCTTCAAACTTGGGAAAGGCTGCGGCTGCCGCGGCGCCTTCTTTTGGTTTAGGCGCGTCCGGGGAGGCTTCTTGCTTGGTGTCCGGCTTGGCTGCGGGGGTGGCTGGCTTGGCCTTGGGGGCCGGAGTCTGAGCGAATGCTAAAGCACCCACGAGCATGATCGCGGCAAAGGCCAGGAGGTTACGTAATACTGCGAAGGAATGTGTCATGCCGACTATTGTTTCATTGTCCTTGGCTCGGCGCAAATTGACTTTGCCGCGACCCGGCTTACCGATGGCGCTGGCCATCAGAGTGCTCGGAAAGGTGTACAAAAAGCAAAACCCGCTGTTCATCCGCTGGGATCGCGCGCCGAAATTCCCTTGATCGTGTTCCCAAAAAGCAAAAACCCGCCAGTTTTTGCTGGCGGGTCCTGGGGTACTAGAACTGGTTACTTGAACTGGGTACTTGAATCTGGCTAATTGCTATTTGCCAATTGCTAATTGCTATACAGCAACACACCTTCGGTTTTTTCCTGGCCATCGCCTACCTGGCGATAGAACAGGCTGTCGCCTTCCAGATAGACCTCAATGAACGCCGGCCGGGTCGTGATGGTTCCCTGGATCAGCGCCTCAGACAGCGGGTCTTCGATATACCGCTGCAGGGCCCTGCGCAGAGGACGCGCACCGTAACTGCGGTCGCCCAGCGTTTTGTCCAGGATCCACTTCTTGGCCTCTTCGTTCACCGTGATGGTGATGTGCCGTTGTGCCAGATTGCCGTTCAGCTGGCCAACCAGCAGTTCCAGAATCTGTATCAGGTCCGCATCCACCAGGGCGCTAAAGATGATCACTTCATCCAGACGGTTCAGGAATTCCGGATTGAAGGTCTTCTTCACTTCCTGTTTCACCAGGTCTTCCACCTTGTCATTGACCAGGTCTTCTTTATCCATCGAGAAGCCCAGGCCTTTGCGTTTCATCAGGTGGCGTGCGCCGATGTTGGAGGTCATCACGATGATCACGTTCTTGAAATCCACCGTGTTGCCCAAGCCGTCAGTCAACTGGCCGTCTTCGAGCACTTGCAGCAGGATGTTGAACACATCCGGATGCGCTTTCTCGACTTCATCCAGCAACACGACAGAGTAGGGTGACCGCTTCACGCGCTCGGTCAACTGTCCGCCTTCTTCGTAGCCCACGTATCCCGGAGGCGAACCGATCAGCTTGCTGACCGAGTGTTTCTCCATGAATTCGGACATATCGAAGCGGATCAGCGATTTCTCGCTGCCGAACAGGAACTGCGCCAGTGTGCGCGCGACTTCCGTTTTGCCCACGCCCGTGGGGCCCAGGAACAGGAACGAGCCAATCGGACGGTTGGGCGACTTCAAGCCGGCGCGCGAGCGGCGGATCGAGCGGGCCAGGGCGCTGATCGCCTTGTCCTGCGAGATCACGCGTCTGTGCAGCTCTTCTTCCACGCGCAACAGCTTCTGCGTTTCTTCTTCCTTGATGGAGGTTACGGGCACGCCGGTCCAGCGGCTCACCACTTCCTCAATGTCCTCGCGGTTCACGACGCCCGTGGCGGATTCATCCAGGTGATATTTTTCGCGCAGGCCGCGCAGGTTCTCGCGTTCCTTGCGCTCTTCGTCCGAGTAGAAGCGCGCCTTTTCGAACTCGTGGTTCGCAATGGCGTTCTCCATCCGGTGGACGATGAACTTGATCCGTTTTTGCACTTCCGTCAGTTCTTCCGGCAGGGAAGTCTGGCGCAGCTTTACGCGCGCGCCGGCTTCATCCAGAAGATCGATGGCCTTGTCCGGCAGGAAGCGGTCTGGGATGTAGCGGTTCGAGTGGTACACGGCAAAGTTGATGGAATCGTCCGTGTACGTGACCGCGTGGAACTTCTCGTAACGTTCCTTGATCCCGTAGATGATTTTTACCGCCTGCTCTTCGTTCGGCGGCGGGACTTTCACGGCCTGGAAGCGACGTTCCAGCGACCGGTCTTTTTCAATGGACTTGCGGTATTCGCCCGGCGTGGTTGCGCCGATGCACTGAATCTCGCCGCGCGAAAGCGCCGGCTTCAGGATGTTGGCCGCGTCGAGTGATCCTTCGGCCGATCCGGCTCCCACCAGCGTGTGCAGCTCATCAATAAAGATGATGCTGTTCTGGTTCTCCATCAGTTCCTTCATGATGGTCTTGAGCCGCTCTTCAAATTGTCCGCGGTATTTTGTTCCAGCCACGATCAAGGAAAGATCGAGAGCTAGAATCCGCTTGTCCGCCAGGAACGACGGAACTTCGCCATCCGCGATGCGCTGGGCCAGGCCTTCGACGATCGCGGTTTTGCCTACGCCCGGCTCGCCGATGAGCACCGGATTATTCTTCGTGCGCCGGCACAGAATCTGCACTACGCGCTCGACTTCGCCTTCGCGTCCGACCAATGGGTCCAGTTGGTTGTCCATGGCGGCCTGCGTCAGGTCACGTGAGAATTCCGCCAGCAAACTCGATTCGCGCGACTGTCCGCGCGCGGGCTGGGCTTTTTCCTGGGTGCTGCGCGCCAGTTCTTCGCGAATGGCGCTCAGGCGCAGTCCACGCTCGTGCAGGATCTCCGCCGCAAAACATTTTTCTTCACGCAGCAATCCCAGCAAGAGATGTTCCGTGCCGATATGCTTGTGGCTGAGGCGTTCGGCCTCTTCCGCGGCATACGCCAGCACGCGCTTGCACTCATTGCTTAAAGGAAGATCGACTGACGTGGACACCTTCTCCCGTATCGTGGTGTGTCCTTCAATCTGCTTGCGGATGGACTCCACCGACGCATGGGAGCGCAGAAAACGGTTCGTCAAGGCTTTATCTTCGCGCAGCAGACCCAGAAGCAGATGCTCCGTCTCAATGTACGG
>JANXPR010000309.1 GCA_025357215.1 Acidobacteriaceae bacterium
GCGGTGGTGGTGGTGGCGGTCGTGACGACTATCAGGGTCACGCGCGCCAGCCGCGCGAGCCCCGGTGGTAGGTCAGCAGCCCGGAGTGAGTGGAATAGCTAAAAGATTGCGCCAGAACAGAACTGCCGCGCCGCCCAAGAACGTGGTCTTGAATATTGTGGAATGCAGCCAGTGTGGTGATCGCTTCGCCATCAGTCATGACTGCGATACACAAGACCCGGTCCTGGCGGAACGGCAGTCTGCCTGGCTGCGCGAACAGTTCGTCTGGGACCATATTCAGGAAAACAAGCACCGTCCCACCATTACTTTGCCCACTTCAGAAGAAATGAAGTAATGGCAGGAGTTACTACGGGGTAACTTTCGTTA
The DNA here is from genome assembly GCA_025357215.1 of Acidobacteriaceae bacterium. GTDB lineage: Bacteria > Acidobacteriota > Terriglobia > Terriglobales > Acidobacteriaceae > Angelobacter. The sequence continues at coordinate 367 of JANXPR010000309.1, forward strand.
CCCTCCCCTTCATCCGGCACATTGCTTTCATGCCGCGAACTGCACCAGGCGTGTTACACTGAAATTGCTTTAGGTTCCCGGTTGCAGGGACTCCAACGATCGAGATCTTGTCGTGGACTCCCACCAATAAGTTTCCTCCGCTATCTACGGCAAAAATCTAAAAAACATCGGCATGAGATCACTCTGCCTGGACGTTTGATAACGTCTCGCCGGACCGGCGCCGACCATAGAAAGCAACAAAAACTACTCAATGGTTCTTTTTACAGAACTACCAATATCTCCCTATCTACAGGCTCGCCTGGCGGCAGCCGAATTTGTAACCCCCACGGAAGTACAGGAAGCCGCAATTCCGCACGGCATTGCCGGCAAAGACGTTTTGGCCACGGCCCAGACGGGTACCGGCAAAACGCTGGCCTTCCTGATTCCGATTATCGAGCGCTTCCTGCTGGATTCCAACAAAGGCGTCCACGCCATTGTGCTGGTTCCCACGCGCGAACTGGCCATGCAGATCAACAAACAGTACGAGCAGTTGCGCGGGAAGAAGTTGGCTCAGGCGGCCGTGCTGATTGGCGGCAGCTCAGAGCACGCGCAGTTGCAATTGCTGCGCGGCGGAGCACGGCTGATTGTGGCCACTCCGGGAAGGTTTGAAGATCTTCTCGATCGCCGTATGTTCAGCGTTTCCAAGGTCAACACTCTGGTCCTGGATGAAGCCGACCGCATGCTGGACATGGGATTCATTCCCGCCATCCGGCGCATCGTCGCCCAACTGCCCAAGGCGCGGCAGACCATGTGCTTTTCCGCCACGCTCGATCCGGCGGTGGCGCACTTGGTGGAAGACTACGTTCGCTCACCCATCCGGCTGGCGTTTGGACACACACGCCGCGCGAATGAAAGCGTTGAGCTGACTGCGTACGAAGTTGGCGCGGACCAGAAACTGTCGCTGCTGAGCAAGCTTCTGGAAACGGAAAAAGGCCGCACTCTGGTTTTCGTCCGCACCAAGCGGGCCACGGAGCGTCTGGCGCAAAAGCTGACCAAGGCCGGCATACGCGTTTCCGTGATTCACGGTGACCGTAGCCAGCCGCAGCGCACCAAAGCTCTGACTGCATTCCAGGAAGGCAGGTCGCGTGTGCTGGTCGCAACCGACGTTGCTTCACGCGGCATTCACGTGGACGATATCGCGCAGGTCATCAATTACGATCTGCCGGCCGTCGCGGAAGATTTCATCCATCGCGTAGGCCGTACCGGACGCGCCGGCGCCACTGGGAACGCGATCACGTTCTTCACGAACCTTGAACGTTCTGACCTGGCGGCTCTGGAACGCAACTTGAAACTCAAGATCCGCCGTGAGCGTGCGGATGGGGAACTGGCACGCGAAGAACGCGTCAAGCCCGTGGACGTCTCGTCCATGGTGCCGGTGCCGGTTCGTCCTGGCTCCAAGACTTTCCGGATGCCGGGCGAAGTCCTGCAGCGGCACGTCTAGACGACAAAGTCTTTTCCCAAAGACCAAAACATGAAACAGGGGAGCGCAAATCGCGCTCCCTGTTTTTTTGCAGCACGAGTTTTTTGTACGCCTGGTTTCTTTGGAAGCCATGGGTACGTTCAGCTAAACCTAAGTAACTCTTTTCCCGGGAACCACGGATCGTTTATTTACCTTTCTGGTAAACAGAAGCGTATGCTTGAAGGTAGCTAGCTTCTTCGAAGAACCGCTGTTACCGGGCGCCTTCGCGGACTGCGGCAAAACTGTTGCGAGGTACCCCATGCGCTCCGGTCTTATCTTTGCTATATCCGGCAGGATTCCCAACCGCTACATGCTGTGCCGTACGCTTTCCGCTTCGGCGAGAAAGATGCACAGGGAAGGTACGTCCACGGCGGACAGCATCAACCGATGCCTGCAAGCGTTGCATTCGGCGCCGCCGGAAGGAAGCGTGGCCGCAGCGGCCGACGCAGACGCGGCCCCCCCGGCTGACGTCCAGGAAAAATAAAACAGGAAAAGTAAAAACAAGAAAAGTAAAAACCTAAGACCCTGAAATGCTCGCAGTTTGTGTTTTGTTTTTGGCAGCGGGCCGGGAGCGTTAGGAGTTCTGCGTTTAAAAGCGCAGCCGCGTCCCGGCGATGGGGCTTCTTGCCCGTTCTAGAAGTCGTCGAAGTTAAAGCCTTCCGGCTGGCCCTCTTCATTCAGCGTTATCGTGAGTTCAGCTGGACGTTCCGTTGGAGGGGCTTGTTCCTGTTCCAATTTCCGCTGGGCTTTTTTCTGTTGTTTCTCCACGCGCTTTTCTTGACGCGCACGTTCTTTATGCCGCTTGGCACTGGTTGTTCTATTTCCAGCCATGAGTTCTCCCCCTCGGTAGTGGACCGGCGACCTTGCTGGGACGTCCGCTCCGGATTGTTATTGCAGCGCCGTTCGCCTGGGAACGTCACTTTGCTGCCGTCGATGCTGGAACACTGTGGCGGGTATCCGGCAAGCGCCAGATCCTTTAATTCTTAGAAACTCTTCTTAAGAATGCAGTATGTACGCTCCTTTAAGAATACCATGCCGGAAGGCCTTACTCCGGCACTGTAAGCCCTTCAGCGTGTAATAAACCGCACGTGAGTTTCGTCTAGTGGATATGGCTGTTCGCACCGCCAACCGAAAGGCTTGGCCCACAGAATGAAGCACATGCGCAAATTGTTGCTGGCTCTAGGTGGATACTTTGCTCTGGCCGTGCTGGGCGGTATCTTTTTGGCCGAAGGCAGTCTGCATTTGCGCCATTTGCCGCTGCGCCATCGCCAGGAAGCTGCGGACGTGGCCCACGAAAGGTACCACGCTGAGTTGCAGGATGTGAGTATCCAGGCCGCCGATGGCGTTGCGCTCAAAGCTTGGTACATCCATCCGCAAGACTTCAATGGCAGCGCGGTCGTGGTGCTGCACGGCATCACGGACAACCGCGAAGGCATGGCCGGGTTCGGCAAACTTTTTCTGGACCAAGGCTATGCCGTGCTTCTTCCGGACGCGCGCGGCCACGGTGAAAG
>JANXPR010000395.1 GCA_025357215.1 Acidobacteriaceae bacterium
GATGTGACAAATTCCAAAACTACGTCGGCAACGTCTGGGTCTACAAGCAGCTCAAGAAGTTTCGCCCTTTTTTCGGCGCGACGTTTTGTCGTCTCCTCTACCGAGCTGAAGATTTCTTGATAGTTAACCATAACGTCCTCGCTACCGATATTACAGGTCATGGCGAGGTGATGTCAACCCATGTCGAGGACGTGTCGAGGAAGACTAAAATCTGGAAATCGGTCAATAGGTTACGAAACCATAAGTTCTTTATTTTCAACGAAAGCTTTGCTTGACACGTTTTGGCGATCTGTGTTGTAGTCGCTTACTTGTTCAGGAGGGATAATTACCTTGGCAATTAGCAATTAGCCAAACGAAGAAGAAGCAATTGGCTATTGGCGAAAGCAGGTAAAGTCAAAAGCAGATTCCTCATTCGCGTCCGCGAATTCGGAATGACAATTCCAAAAAAGGAAAATGCAAAGTAACGGCAGGCTTAACGGCAGCAGCCCGAAGGACGTAGCCTGAAGGGAAGCATCGCCAAAAGGAATCATGGCCCACGCAAATACCGGTGGCCGATTCTGGTTCGGCTATTTGCCAGTTGCTATTTGCTAATTGCTTACATCTTGTTGAAATTCTCGTCCGGCTCGTCTTCCGCGCCGTGGCGGCGCAGGATGTTGGGCAGGTTTTGCGAGAACGCTGAGCGCGGCATCACCACGTCACAGCCGGCTTCCTGGGCTTTCATTTTCAAGTCGCCCTGCACGTGCGAGACGAATCCCACAATCGACGTAGGCTTCTTGAACTTGCTGCGCAGCTTGGTGATGATGGGCAGCGGCTTGATGCTGTTGCTGTTCAAGTCCACCACGATCAGAGACGGCCTGTCTTCAGGATTCTCGCCCATCTTCTCAAGAATGTCTTTTTCCGTCTTGACGAATTCCACCTTTACGTTCAGCTTGCGGGCGACTTCCTGAATTTTTGCGAGAAAGAAAAGATCGTCGACGAAAGCGAAGATGCGGGTGGGGGCGTCAACACGCTGGCGCAGGGGTTCCATGTTGGCGATGGGCGCGGCGCCGTTACGGAAGCGGTCGCCTTGCGTGCCCTGGCCGTTCTGGGCGCGATAACTGTGGTCCATGGGACCGACGAAACCGGTAGCGCGACGCGGTCCGCGAGTGCGGTTGCTGCGGCCCTGGCGGTTCTGACCGCCTCCGCCGCCTTGTCCGCCGCTGGAGCCTCCACCACCCTGGCGCGGCTGTCCGCCGCCGCCTTGGTTGTTTTGTGACCCGGGGCCGAAACCTCTTTTGCGACGCCGCTGCTTCCGGTGTCCCGGATTTTGCGGCTGGTTGGTTCCTTCATTCATTCAAATTACCTGTTGTCTTTGTAAACCTAGTAGACGTCTTGGGTTTTGCGCCGGACCCCTTGTAAGCTCCGCAGAAAACAAACTATGAGCTTTTGCGTTTCACACCAAGATCTGGTGGGGCAAGTTCCGGACAATGTGTTCGTGAAATCTTCTTTAATCAGCGCGTTAGCGCGAACGGCCGCACCGGGAACGGGCAGCAACCTGAAGATAGCAGTCATGTTACCACGAACTGGGCACGGCGTTGTTATTAAAAACTTCGCGATTAAAAACCACGCATTCCCGCTTTGCCAGGGACTGCAACTACAAAACTTGATCCTGGAGGTGGAGAATGGTGGGCGCTATAGGATTCGAACCTATGACTTCCACCGTGTGAAGATGGCACTCTACCGCTGAGTTAAGCGCCCCACAGTTTGCGCTTGTTCGGCTAGCTGCAAAATGGGTAAACGACATTCTAGCAAGAAGCGGGCAAAAACGGCGAATCGGCAGGCATTCATCGCGCCGGCGACGAACCCGGGAGCCGCCGGGTTGTTTTAGGCATCGGCAACCAAGGTGGGTCGGCGGCTGGGGTTGGAGGGTCCGGCGAAAGGGGTCGGTACAAGTCCCTCTTAATACGATATTTACGGGGGAAAATGGGACAGAAGTACTCAATTTTGGCCAAATCGAATAGACTCTTTACCGAGGCTTTGCACGGCGGCTTTACACCTTTTAACCCGCAACTTTTCAGGCTCTTAAGGGTTTGAGGGGATGTGAGCAGCGTAGCCTTAAAATCGGGGTTGTTAGCGCCCACCATGGCAACCGGCAGGGTTCAGGATATCGCGCGTATGGCGGCAGACCAAGTGCCATTCGAATCGCTCAGCGACGCGGAGGTAATGCTCCGCGCCGGTGCGGACGATTCCGCCGCGTATGAATACCTGGTCCTCAAGTTTCACCGGCCCATGATTGCCTTCATGTACCGCATGTGCCGCAACCAGGCGCTGGCGGAAGAGCTGGCCCAGGAAGTTTTCTTGCGGGTCTACCGTTCACGGCAGACCTATGCGGCGGAAGCCAAGTTTACGACCTGGCTTTATCGCATTGCGACCAACCTGGCGGTGAACCACGCCCGCGACCACAAAGTGGAACGCAGCGGCAAGATGGTTAGCCTGGACGAGCCGGACGAAGAAACCGGCACCACGCTGGACGTCGCCGACCAGACGCTGAACGCGGAGCAACAGATTCTGCGCCGCGAACGGCTGGCCGCCATCAAGAAGCAGGTGATGGCGCTTCCGGAAAAACAACGGGCCGCGGTGCTCATGCACAAGTATCAGGGAATGGATTATGGAGAAATAGCCGGTTCGCTCAATCTGAGCGAGTCTGCCACTAAGTCTCTGCTCTTTCGCGCTTATGAAGCGTTGCGGGAGCGGTTGAAGGAATTTGTATGAACTGCAACAGGGAAAACTTGATTGAAATCGCGGCCGGCGAACAGGCGGCCCCGGAGATGCTGGCCCATCTCCGCGAATGCAGCGACTGCGCTCAGGAAGTTGATTCCATGCGCAAAACCATGGCACTGCTGGACGAGTGGGAAGCCCCGGAGCCTTCCCCCTACTTTTTTACGCGTCTGCAAGCGCATGTGCGGGAAGAGCAAACTAAAGCTCCGGAACGCGCCAGCATTTTCGCGTGGTTGCGCAAGCCGGCACTGGCTCTGTCTCTGGCATTGATGCTGGTGGTGGGCGGGGTCACTTACAAAATCCTGCTGCCCCAGATCGCGCCACCGGACACGGGAGCGGCTGCTGACCTCGAAAGCCTGGACCGCAACGCTGACCTGCTGGTGAATGCTGACAACGATTTAATTGATGAAATGACCGGTGGACCGTCTGACGATGTAGCCGAGCCGTAAAGACCGAGCGAAGGCGTAAAGACTAAGCCGAGCCGTAAACTAAAACTGTTAAAGGAACCGAACTGATGAGGGGGAGAAAAATCTTCGGCGTGGTTGCGCTGGCGTGTCTGACCGCGGTTGGAGTGGCCACGTATGCTCAGCGAACCCCCTCCTCCCGCCAGCTTCTGCTTCCGCAAAACCAACTTCCGCAAAACCAGCTTCCAAAAAATCAGGCCAATCCCCAGAAAAATCCAGGCGGAAACAAAAACAACAATGCCCAGCCGGGACGCCGCATGGGCGAATGGCTGGAAGCCCACAAGAGCCTCCCTCCCGACCAGCAGGAAAAAGCCCTGGAGAGCGATCCGGGATTCAAGAAACTTCCGCCTTTGCAGCAGGCGGCCTTGCGCGAGCGTCTGCGCCATTTCAACAGCTTGACCCCGGAGCAACGGGACCGCGCTGTGAAGCGCATGCAGTTCATGGCGGGATTGAGTCAGCAACAACGCCAGCAGATTCGCGAGTCCAACCAGCAGCTACAAACGCTGCCAGTGGAGCGCCGGGTGATGGTCCACAAAGCTCTGCGACATATGCGGCAGATGGATCCGCAAGAGCGCGAGCAGCTCATGCAATCCGACCGCTTCAAGAGCACGTTCTCCGATCAGGAACAAGGCATTCTGCGCCAGCTTTCGGCCATCAATCCGCCGGAAGAAGGTGGCGGGCCTGGCGGCCAGCCGAAATAATCCAGAAAACCTTACCGCAGATTAACGCTGATAAACGCAGATCAGCCAATGCTTTCTCACCCCTCAATCATCGCGGTCTGCGCAGAAAGCTTTCCACGTTGAAGCATGTGCTATCAAGTGCTCAGTGCCCCCGTGTCTTCGGGGTGAGATTTTAGGTTCTTACTTGGATTTTTCTCTGCGCCGTTTGGCCCAACCTTCTTTTGTCTGCTGGCGAGCGCGTCCGAAAGCCAGTGCGTCCTCGGGGACGTCCTGCGTGATGCTGGAGCCGGCGGCCACGTAAGCGCCTTTACCGATGCGGACGGGAGCCACCAGCGTGGAGTCGCTGCCGATGAACGCGCCGTCTTCAATGATGGTGAGATGTTTGTGTACGCCGTCGTAGTTGCAGGTGATGGTGCCGGCGCCTACGTTCACGCCTTCGCCGATTTCGGCGTCACCCAAATATGTAAGGTGGTTGGCCTTGGAGCCGCGGCCCATGCGGATTTTTTTGGTCTCAACAAAGTTGCCGATGTGCGCGCCTTCCCCGATTTCGCTCGCCGGACGCAGGTGCGAGTACGGTCCGAGCAACGCGCCGGAGCCGACTTTCGACTGATCAATGATGCAGCCGGGACGGACCAGAACGTTGTCTCCGATTTGCGAGTCACTGATCACACTGAAGGACCGAATGCGGCAGTCGGAGCCGACGCGCGTGTTGCCCAGGATTTGGACGAACGGTTCGATGATGGTGTCGGCGCCAATCTCCACGTCCGGATCAATGGTGCAAGTTTCCGGACGATACACGCTTACGCCGCTGTCCATGAGCTCGTTGCACTTGCGCATACGCAGGAATGCGTCAAGCTGGGCCATTTCTGCCAGCGTGTTCGCGCCAAGAACCTCGCCAGCTTCGGCGGCTTTGAGCGCCAACACAGGGGATTTCTTTTTCACCAGCAACGCCGCCATGTCGGTGAGATAGAACTCGCTGTGCGGATTGTCCGTGGTGAGGCGGTCAATGTTGGCGAAAAGCGGTTTCGTCGCAAACGCGTAGATGCCGGTATTGATCTCGCGAATCTTCTGTTGCGATTTGCTGAGCGCTTTTTGTTCGACGATGGCTTTTACGCGGTCGCCGCCTGCTCGCACCATGCGCCCGTAGCCGGAAGGGTCGTCGGGTTCGGCGGTGAGGATGGTCATGGCGGCCTTTTCCGCCAGGTGAAAATCGCGAAGTCGGGTGATGGTTTCCGGACGGATCAAGGGAACATCACCGGAAAGCACCAGAATATTTTCGTAGCCTTGCACCTGCTCGCGGGCGCACATAATGGCGTGTCCGGTGCCGCGCTGGTCGGCTTGCAGAATGAAACCCACGCCGGAGGATTCCACGGCGCGGCGAACTTCATCCGCCTGATGGCCGATGATGACGTGAATGTCCGCGGCCGCAACTACTTTTTGCGCGGCGGCGATCACATGGGCCAGCAGCGGCTTGCCGGCGATGGCATGCAGGACTTTGGCGCGTTTGGATTTCAGCCGCGTGCCTTTTCCGGCGGCCATGATCACGATGGCGAATGCTTTGGAAGATGTCATTTTTATGCCATTGATCCCGTCATTTTACGGTTGTCATCCTGCGCTTACACTCTTCAAATTTTGAAAGCCAGATTATCCTTAAGTGCCACGATACTTCTCAACACCTGTCATCCTGTCTATAACAACGACGACGGTGTCAAGGGCAAACGAGGGCATCGACGCTACAGGTTTTAAAGAAGCGCCATTTCGCTCTCGCGGAAAATGTTTTTGTTGCTGTTGCATAAAACCAAGACTCGCGTTTTTC
>JANXPR010000407.1 GCA_025357215.1 Acidobacteriaceae bacterium
GAACCGAAGAGGTAATAATGTCGGCCAGCGGGTTTAGGTTGTTGCGGTTCCAGTCACGGCTGCCGCTCAAAGTGAGGGAAGCCTTGCCGACCTGCCGCGTGGCCGTAAGCGTAACTCCGAGGTCGCGCTGGTCGGCCTCAAGCAGTTGCAGCGTTTCCGGCGGCAACTGTTGCAACGAAGCCGGTACATTGCCGAAACCGGTCAGCGTTTCGTGGAGCGAAGCACCAAGTATTGTCTTCAGGCCAAAGGTCCTTGACCAGCTTTCGGTCACGGCGTTCATGCTCTGCTCCACGGCTGTAGCGCTGTTCACAGCGGAGCGAGCAAACTGGTCACCCAGGGTGAACGTGCCAAGCCGGGTGGGCAACGTGAGCGTGGCGTTCACACCGCTACGGTCAGGAATGGCGCTCGCACTCAGAGATGGGTTGGCGGGAGAAGTGAAATTGGCGCCTGTATCGAAGTACGTCACGTTCACTAATGCGCTTTTCACCGCGCCGGTTATGCCGCTTTGCCATGCGCGTCCAAAAGTGTGGTGCGCGGTAGCGTCCAGGTTGAGAGAGTTGTATCCCCAACCGTATTCTGAGATCCAGTTCCACTGATGCGGCAGATGGATGATCAGGAGTCCTCCGTAGAGATCACCGCCGCCGGCCGTGTTGAGATTGCCGGCCGCCGTGAGGTTTTGCCCGAGGGCTGAGGTGATCACGGGCACTGGGTTGCCGCTGTCTTTAGAGCTGAGCCACATTACACGGAACTCAGCGAACTTTTTGGGAACCGGCAAGTCCCAACTGGCGCCGAGCAATTGCTGGTGGAACGCCGCACCACTTCCCGCGCCGGGAGCAAGGTCATTGGTGTTGGCGTAAAAGCTCATGCCGCCCGCGAGAGTTTGCAGGTTGAATTCCACACCCTGACGCGGCGTAGCGGGAGTGACCAACTGCGAGTTGCGATACAAGCCGGGCGCTAGAACACCAAAGCGAATCTGCATGGCGTTGCGTCCGTTTTGATATCCGGTCTGGACCACGTAGTTGTTGACGCTCCCCAGACTATGGCGCTGCGGTTCAGGATTGAAGGTTGAATTCAACAGCCCGGTCCCGTTTGCCTGGGTGGTCCAGTTGCCTTGCTGGATGGACATCTGTTCGCCGAACGTGACGGAGCTGACATCTGCGGCGGAGCCGGACACCCATTGCGTGGTGACGCCGATCTGGGATTGCATCTGCGTGCCGGTAATCATGGCCGGAGCACCCTGCTGCACAGGTTGCGTGGACTGCGGCTGTGCCGCAGCCGCACTGGGGCGCTGCACAGCAGGACGTTTCTCGGCATCGCCAGCGGGCCCCCGCTGAGGAGAGGACGCAGCCACCAGATTCCTGGCGGCCTTAACTGTAAATTTCCAGGAAGAAGATTCCCTGCCGAGCGCGATGGTGACGGTATGTTCGCCATTACCTAGCGGAAACGGTGGAACGTAAGAAAGTCTGGCGCCATCCAGTTTCGCCAGAGAGGAAACGTCCGCGCCGTCTACCGAAAGAGTGACGCGAGCAAGCGGCGCAGGTTGGGAGAATTCCGCAACGATGGGCGTCTTCACGCCGGTGACGGTGGATTCCGGAGCGGGAGAGCGGTTGATCAACGCGCGAATTTCAGCTGAAGGCGCGGCAATCAAGGTTGCATGCGAAACGTTGCGCAGACTCAACGCTTGCGGCAAAGACTGCAATGTCTTAGGTCCGGACTTGTCGCCACCGTTCGGCGCTTGAAAAGACTGCATTGATCCGGAAAAGACGGAACGTCCATCCTGATCGAGAGCTTCCACACGCCAGTAATAGGTCTTGCCGGGAGAGAGTCCGGGCCGCAGGCCCTGCAGATCAACTTTTGATTCGGAAGTAATGTAGCGGCGCAAAAGCACGCCGCCCGCGGCGTCTTCACTCACGGTGATGCGATAGAGGTAAGCAGATTTCAGCGGTTGCCAATCAACAACCAATCCGCCTTCAGCAGTGGAGATGGGCTGCGCGGAGACGGGTGACAAGGCATCGGACGGAAAGCGACTCAACAATCGCATGGGCACTGGCTTGTGCGTGGAGCCAGACATCTCGACGACGCGGAAAGTCCAATAGACTTCACCTTCCGGCAGAGCGCTCCAGATTGCCACGGGCACGGGCCATTCATTGTTGTTCACGTCATACCAGGTGGTGATGGAGCTGAAATAAGGACGCGTCGAAAATCCCACCTGGTATTTCGCGGCTCCGGGAACCGGGGCCCAACGCAAAACCGGCGGCGTGGAAGCCGGAGCAAGCGCTCCAAACTCCGGTCCAAGGATACGTTCGGTCTGGAAATCCCTGGGACTCACGACCACGGTCAATGGCCGCGAAGCAATGGCGTTGGGCTGGAGGACACGCAGTTCAAGAGTGTGCACACCCAGCAGCGTTGTAGGAAATGATTGGCGCGAACGCAACGTTACGCGGTTGCCGCCAGCCAATACGGTGGTGAATTGTTCGGTTACCGCGCCATCCCATAGCCAGACACCAGTAACGGTACCGCTACCACTCCCGGCAAGGATGGCCTCCCCGAAAAGATCAAGTCCAGCCGAAACCAGCGCGCCGTTTCTAGGACCAGTGAGCGCAAGAGCGGTCACCGAGAGAGGCGCACCGAGAGCACTCTGACTGGCGATGTTGACCACCCGCGAAGTACCGTTCGATGCCGTAGTGGTCAAGTCAGCATTGACCACGTTGAAAATCAGAGTGCCGGGCTGTCCGGTCGCGGAGACGGTGACCGATGCAGTGATCAATCCGGAGTTGATGACGGTGGCTGAGTCAACGGTAACACCGCGCACGGTCCCCGCGGCGGATTGCGGTCCAAAGGTGACTCTTGCTCCCGGACGAAAATTGCTGCCCGTAAGCGTCATTTGCACACCGGCAGTCCCTTGCGAAAGAGTTGCCGGAGTCACGGAGTTCAAGACGGGCAACACACCGGACACTACCGGGCCGGTTACGGTAAGGAAAACGGTGTTGGATTGCGACGGCGGAATGTTCGGATTAAATATGGAGATGGAAATCGTCCCGGCCGTGGCTATATCCGCCGGAGTAATGATGACGGAAGAAAGCGATGGGATCTGAAAGCCGCTGCCTCGTCCCACGCCGTTGACCAGAACAGTTTGCGTAGCAAAAAAGCCGCTTCCAAAGATATTCAGTTGAAACCCTGGCCCACCAGCGGCAACAGTGGCGGGAGTGATGGACGTGATCACCGGCACCGCGTGCAAGAATACTGGGCAGGCAAGAAGCAGCATCACCAGGACGCGCAAAGTCAGTCCACCGTATCCGCAGTTCCCTCTCATCGTGCTTCCTGTATTTGCGCTCAAGGTATTCACCTGCCAATGGAAATCGGCTCCGGATTACCGGACGTTCTGATGTAACAACATCTTTTGAATGCTTCATGGTGCCGGCAAAAGGGGGCGGCCTTACCATGAGCGAACCTGGGTAACCCGGGGCCGTTCGAAGATCCGGCAGGAGTGATCCGGAGTCGCCTGCTCAGCGGCCCCGGACGGCAAAACTCCTGCTTATATATGGACATGCGGAAACGGAGGGAAAAACTGACAGGCGCGGACAAGAAAATTCTAAGGTGCCGGCCGACGGTGGGCTTCGACGTCTTTAATCCTGGACTTGAGATCTTTAGGCATACCCGCGAATGTTGGGTTTTTGGGTTCCATCTCTTCCGCTGTTTTCAGGGCCTGAAGGTAGACCCGTCGGGCCGCGTCCCAATTCCCCATCTGGGCCAGCAAGTCACCTTGAATGCGGAGGCTGGCTACATAAGGATGGAGGATCTTGACGTCGTTGGGGGATTGCGCGGACAACTCCTGAAGGATGACGGCCGCCATGCGGCGTTGTTCAAGCGCTCCAGCCAAATCGTGGCGTGCGCGGAGAGAATCAGCCAGTACATCGCGGCTGAGCGCCAGATTGAGACGATTCTCGCGGTTTCCAGGATCATTACGCACCAGATCCTGACACGCCCGAACAGCCCGCTCCAGCAAAGGAACCGCTTCGACTGGTGATAGGAAACGCCCGAACCCCACGGCCGTGGTCATTAAATCACTGAGCGCCTCGGCGTTGGCCGGATCAGCGTTGGCGGCGCGATCAGCAATTTGAAAAGCCTCGCGAGCATTGGCGACAGCAGAACGGGCCAACGGTTTGTCACCTTCCGCCAGCGAAAACTGCACAAAGCTGAAGCGGTTCAGGTAGATCATGAGCTGGCGGCGGGCAACGATGTCATCCGGCATTTCCGATACCAGACGACGCTGCAAATCCAAGGCTTTTTCGTAACCTGGCACGGCTTCCGCATCATGTTCCATCCGCACCTGCAAATCAGCGCCAACATAGTAGGCATTCGCCAGTTCCTGCTTCGCCTGACGGTCCTGAGGCAGAGCAGCGGCCAGCTTTTGCCGTAGCGCCAGGCCACGCTGCGCACTGTCCAGGGCGCCGGGAATATCGCTGCGGCGATGCAGGTTAAAAGGCAGCCCCATATATCCATTGGCGAGCAGGCGCGTGGACGCAAAACTGTCTGGATCAGACTGGAGCGCTCCTTCGGCAATGCTGATCGCTTCGCGATAATGGCGAATCGCATCATCGAGCTGGTTGGTCCGTCCTTGAACAGTCGCCAGCTTTACAAGAACGCCGCCGTACTCAACTCTAAGCCCCGGCGTGGCGGACTGGGGATCACCGAGAGAACGGCGCAGAGCGAGAGCTTTCTCAAAGCTACGAACGGCTTCGGCCGTGTTACCTATGTTGGCCATGCCCGCACCTTGCAGGTCCCCGACCTTTTCGTAAGCGGACGCAACTTCACGAGCCAGCGCCGGGTCTTTGGCGGCGTCCGCGGACAGTTTCTCCAGATACTCAAGCGCCGTAGTGACGACCAGTTGGCGGGCCCGGGTTGTACCGGGGACATTGTGTATGGATTTTTCAAAATCAAACAGGAACACGTTAGCCAGATGGCGGACGTCAGCAAATCTGCGCTCAGCGCGGCGGGCCTGCCAGGTGGCAACGCCGGCTCCAATTCCCAGGGCCAGCAACACCGTGACTACCGCGGTTAACGCGACCCAATTGCGCCGCGCGAAACGGCTGTTGCGGTACCACAATGTGTCCGGCCCGGCCAGCACGGAATGGCCCGAGAGCAGGTTCTGAATGTCGCCGGCAAATTGCTCCACGGACCGGTAACGCCGTTGTGGTTCCTTGCGCAGGGCCATGTGCAGAATGTGCACCATGTCCGCGGGCAAGTCAGAAAATTTGCGGGGATCGGGCATCTCGCGTTCGCAAATAATCTTAACGGCTTCCGCCGTACTCACACCCTGGAGCTGGTGCGGGGAAACGCCCGTCAACATCTTGTACAGCACGCATCCCAGCGAGTAAATGTCGCTGGCGGTGCTGATCGCTTCGCCGCGGACCTGCTCCGGACTCGCATATTCCGGTGTCAACGCCTGGGTGACGGTCTGCACAGCCGCGCCTGGCGTTTCACTGAGCACTTTGGCGATCCCGAAATCGAGCAGCTTGGTAATACCGCCCGCAGTCACCAGAATGTTGTCCGGTTTTAGATCACGGTGGACCACCAGTTTCTGGTGGGCATACTGAACTGCGTCACAAACAGAGATAAATAACCGCAGACGCTGCGGCAGAGTCAGGCCTTGCTGGACGCAAAACTTGTCAATCGGCACACCGTCAACAAACTCCATCACGAAGTATGGAATGCCGCCTTCCGTCACGCCGGCATCAAGAAGCCGGGCAATATTGGGATGATCCAGTGCGGCCAGAATTCTGTATTCCTGTTGCAGCCGCTCCTTGCCCAGACCGGAGCCCAGCAGATCCTGCAAGACCTTGATGGCAACCACCTGTTCGAACTTGCCATCCGCACGCCGGGCACGGTACACCGCGCCCATGCCGCCGCGTCCGATCAACGCCAGAATTTCCCAGGCTCCCACGCGCTGCGCTTCACGCAGGGAAGCTGCATCGCGGACCGACGAAGCCACGTTCGAAATGGCATCTTGCAGAAAAGTTTCCGAGCCGGCATCGTGCTCAAGAAGTAGTTCTACTTCGCGGCGTATCTGCGGATCAGAGCAGTTTTCGTCCAGAAAAATCTCTCGCTGGTCCGCGGGCAGGGCCACCACCGCATGGAAGAGACGCTCGATTTCAGGGTTCACTTGGTTACTTCCTTGCGTAGCCAGGCCTGGGCCATGCGTAACTGCCGGTGTACAGTGTGGACTGGAACATTGACGCACGAAGAAATCTCTTCCGCCGTCATGCCTCCGAAGAAGCGCATTTCCACCATGCGCGACTTAAGCTCATCTTCGGTGGCCAGGCGGTCCAGAGCGTCATTCACCGCCAGCACCGCAGCCGACCGGTCATCGGTATAGTCAAGCACATCGGTAACCTGGACCTTTTCACCACCGTCACGCTTGTCGGCCTGGCGCGAACGCGCATGGTCCACCAGAATCTGCCGCATCACACGCGCCGCTACTCCATAAAAGCTGGCCCTGCTGGGATACTCTGGGTGCGCTTGCTTTACCATGCGCAAGTACGCTTCATGAATCAGCGAAGTCGGCTGCAGAGTATGACCGGGAGCTTCTCGCAGCAGGTAACCACGAGCGATGTTGTGCAATTCCTTGTAAACCAGGGGAATCAGCGAATCCAGGACGCTTTTGTCGCCGGCATTCAGTTTGGTTAAGAGCTCGGTAATCTCCGCCATCCATGACTCCAATATCAACCGCGCCCAACCCGCGCGACGCAAAAATCATCGTCTCAGCGCGGGCGCAGGCCGTTTCTTACATTCCGGGTCGAAGGTCAAATAAACAAGGCCGTGTTTCTCTAACCAACTAGCTTTTCATGGTTTGGGAGCTTTTCGGGATCGGAACGTCTCTGGCCTCTGAAATACACAAGTTGTCGATTCGCGGTAAGTCGCACAATGCCTATACAGTCCGCGAAGCCGCAATTAACTTTACGTTGATTGTACGGTGAAGGATTGCAAAATCAAAAACCATTTCCTCTTGATGCTGCCCGCGAGCTTGCCGAGCCCCCAAACGAAATAAGACTTGGATTCTCCGTAACTTAAATGAAGATTGTTCATCCCATGGCAAGAACCGGGAAAACCGCTTAAGATGGTCGCGTCTTATCTTTTCCCATCACAAACTGACAATCTATACCCGCGGGTATGAGGTTCCTAATGACGATCGCAAACCCAACACAAAATGTGGCAGACCAAGGGTCCGCGGCAAAAGGACTGGCAATCATTCGTCTCACGATCGGCGCAATGTTCGTGTGGGTCTTCTTCGAAAATCTAGGCAAAGGTCTGTACACGGCCGGGGGCTACTCAAGCCTGATCAACTATTACCTCAAAGCAAGTCATGCGCCGGCTGCGTGGAAGGCCGTGATGGGATTGGCGGCAAATCACGCCGCAATGGCCGCTCCCATGCAAGGGCTGACCGAAATCTCGTTGGGGGTCCTGCTGGTTCTGGGCTTGTTTACACGTCCGGCCGCCGTTGTCGCGTGCCTGTTCCTCGCCAGTCTCTGGGTTTCGGAATTGGGGACAGCGTGGATCTGGGAATTGTTGGTTTCGGTCCTGGCATCACTCGGGCTGGCCGTGGGACGCGCTGGTCGAGTCTGGGGCATCGACGCGCTACTGGCGCGGCGCAATCCCTCGTCGCCGTGGTGGTGAGCGAAACCTGCGTGCGCGTGTCCGTCATTATTCCTACCCATAACGAAGCGCAGGCCATCGGTCGCGTGCTTGCCGATCTGCCGTGCGATCTGGTCACCGAAGTCATTGTCGTCGACAGCAATTCGACGGATGGAACGCGTGAAATTTCCGCAAAAATGGGGGCCCGCGTTATCGAAGAACCTCGTCGCGGATACGGACGAGCGTGCTTGACCGGCATGGCGAATGCCAACAACCCTGAAGTGATCGTTTTCCTCGATGGAGACTACAGCGACCGCCCCGCGGAGTTGCCAATTCTCCTGGCTCCGATCATCGAGGGCCGCGCCGACATCACCATAGGCTCGCGCTTGGGTGCGAACCGTAATTCCGAGGCCATGCCGTGGCACCAATCTCTCGGCAATCGTCTCGCGGTGAGCCTGATCCGACCTCTATACGGTCTTAAGATTAGCGACCTGGGGCCGTTTCGTGCGGGGCGCGCCAGCGTGCTTCGCGCTCTCGCTCTGGAAGAGACAACCTACGGATGGGCGGTGGAAATGATCTTGAAAGGCACCCTCGCCGGATTCCGCGTGGTTGAAGTTCCGGTGAGCTATCATCCGCGCCTTGGGAAATCGAAAATCAGCGGTACGCTGAAAGGTACAGTGGGAGCAGCCTGGTTCATTCTCAGTCGAATCGTGCGCTATTATTTCCAACGTCGAAGGGCGGGCGCGGCGCGATCAGTGTAAGGCGTGATAAGCCCACCTACAATGGAATCCGATAACCAAAACGACGTTAACCAGAACACGATTAACCGGAAGACCATGCATTTCCCCAACCAAGACCGCATGTTGGTGATCATGGCGAAAGCGCCGCGGCCGGGAACTGTCAAGACCCGGCTTGCTCAAAGCCTCCCCTCTCCCGCAGTGACAGCGTTGTATCGCTGCCTTTTGCAGGACACAGTGGCGCTGGCCAAATCGTTGAGCGGCGTGGAAGTCGCCGTGATGTGTCCTGAATCGGACCAAGACGAACTGGCGCACTTCCTGGTTAATTCAGTGAAGATTGTTGCGCAGAAGGGTAAAGGCCTTGCAGCAGGACTTATCGCCGTCTTTGAACGCTTTGCCGCGGCAGGCCAGCAACGCGTCATTGCTTTCAACAGCGACAGCCCTCACCTCTCGCCGTCAGTTCTGGATAACGCTTTTCAGAAGCTCACAACGTGCGACCTGGTTATCGGGCCGACCCACGACGGAGGCTACTACCTTGTCGGCGCAAAGGCCGTTCATCTCGAGCTGTTCGAAGACGATGGAATGGGAACAAAGAGCGCACTTGAGAGACTGCTGGCGCGCGCCAAGGCTCTGAAGCTTTCGACCGGTCTCACCGAAACTTTCTACGATATTGACGTTGCCGAAGATCTCATCCGGCTCGCTCCTGAACTGCGGCTGGAGCCGGCAAGGGCGCCACGAACCGCGGCCTGGTTCGCCGAGTGGGAACAAGCTCTTGGCCAACTGCGCCATCGCAGGGGAGAGTTGTGAAGTTCACACCAGCGCGAAGGCTGTTAGGACTTGGCGCTATTTTGTTGTTGGCTCTGGCGGTTTGCTCGCGCAAGTTCA
>JANXPR010000414.1 GCA_025357215.1 Acidobacteriaceae bacterium
CGCGCCAGGTCGGTGGCGCCGCGTTTTTCCAGCTTGCGTACATACGCTTCCGCCGCGCGTCCTTTAAGGACGCGGATTCGCATTACATCACCACCTTGTTCAATGGATATTCCACAATTCCTTCCGCCCGTGCGGCCTTGAGTTGTGGCATGATCCGCCAGGCCGTGGTCTCTTCAATAATTGTATTCACTGCCACCCAGTTTTCGTCACTGAGTTGCGAGATGGTGGGATTTTGTAACGCGGGCAGCACCGCCAGTACTCCCGGCAGGTCTGCTTTTCGAACGTTGAGCATCAGTCCCACGCGACCCTGAGCGTAGAGTGCGCCGCGCAGCATCAAGCCCAGGTTCTCGATCATCTGGCGCTTCTCGCTCTCGGCCCAGGCTTTTTTGTTGGCGATGAGTTGCGTCGACGATTCCATCACATTGTCGATAATCCGCAGCCGGTTAGCGCGGAGAGAGCTGCCGGTCTCCGTGATCTCCACAATCGCGTCGGCCAGCATGGGCGGCTTTACTTCCGTGGCTCCCCAGGAAAACTCAACCTTTACTGGGACGTTCCGTGCTGCAAAGTAATTGCGCGTGGCGTTTACCAGTTCCGTGGCGATGATCTTTCCGGCCAGGTCTTCCGCCTTCTGAAACGGCGAATCTTCGGGCACGGCCAGCACCCAGCGGACTTTCGTCAAGCTCTGCTTGGCGTAACTGAGTTCAGCGGCGGTGACCACTTCCAGCCCGCTTTCGGCGACCCAGTCCTTGCCGGTGAGTCCGCAATCCAGCACGCCGTGATCAACGTAACGCGCCATTTCCTGCGCGCGGATCAACATGCACTCAATTTCCGGATCGTCCGTGCCCGCAAAGTACGACCGGCTACTGGTGTATACGTTCAGCCCAGCGCGCTTGAACAGCGCCAGCGTGGACTCTTGCAGACTGCCTTTAGGAATGCCGACACGGATTTTCATTTTTTCACCTCGGGTTGCTTGACCTCAGTGCTTTGCACCGCGAGCGGCTCGGTGAAACACGACTTCGTTCCGGTGTGGCAGACCAGGCCATCGCCTTCAACGAACACGCGGAAAAGCAGCGTGTCCCGGTCGCAATCGGTCATGGCGGAGATCACGCGCAGGCGATTGCCGGAAGTCTCGCCTTTCATCCAAAGTTTCTGGCGCGTGCGCGAATAGAAAGTCACATAGCCGGATTCCGCCGTCATTTTCCAGGATTCCGGGTTCATGAAGCCCACCATCAGCACTTCACCGGTGGAATCTTCCTGGACGATGGCCGGAGCCAGCCCATCCATTTTTTCAAAGTCGATTTGCATAATCTCCTCATGCCGTCTTTAAAGTTTGGCGTTTTTCACGCAAAAAAATACCCGCCGATTCGTTGAACGTTTCGGCGGGCTCTCAATCTCTATGATTGCGCTTGATTTAGCTGTTGCAGGCCGCTACCGACACGTTCATCGCGTGATGATGATGGTGGCGGTGATGAGTGCGGCTGACCATTTCGAACTTAAATTTAGCGTGATTTGCGCGCGGCTGTCAACGGAAAACAGAAAAGCAATCAGCATTCGGTAATCAGCCACTCACGAAAATCCCATGCAATTACCGATCCCCCTGCTCCACGACGTGCCATTCAGAGGTCGAGCATCACGACTCAGCTCCGGGCAAGAAGCGCAGCGTCGTCGCCGTCTCCGCGGATATGTTTAAATCAAAACGTGCTTCGCTTGAACGTGCTTCGCTTAAAAGACATCCGGCAGGAGTTCGTTCCCATGTTCCGCATGGCGGCGCCCATGGCGCTCACGGAACTGGGATGGCTGACCATGGGTTTCGTCGATACCGTGATGGTAGGCCGGTTGCCGGACAGCGCCACGGCCATTGGCGCCGTCAGCCTGGGCAGCACGTTGTTCATCACGATTGGTTTCTTCGGCAGCGGCATCATGCTGGGCCTGGACACTCTGGTCTCCCAGGCCTACGGCGCGGACAACGTAAAAGAATGCCATCACATCATGTGGAACGCGTTATATCTCACGCTGGCGCTCGCTCCGCTGATGATGGGTTTGGCCCTGGCCACGCTGCCATTCTTCCCGCATTTTGGACTGGCGCCCGCACTCGTGGCTCAAACCGTCCCGTTTTTGCGAGCTCTGCTGTGGAGTGCCCTGCCTCTGGCGCTGTACTTCATGTTGCGGCGTTATCTGCAAGCCATGGGGATCGTCGCGCCGGTGGTTTTTGCTTTGGTGTCCGCGAATTTGGTCAATCTGCTGGGCAACTGGGCGCTGGTTTACGGTCACTTGGGCCTTCCAAAGATGGGCGTTCCCGGCGCCGGATGGGCCACCTGCATTTCGCGGACCTATATGACGCTGGTGCTGGCCAGCGCCGTTGTTTATTACGACCGTAAACGTAAGAGCGGTTTGTGGAAGGCGTCACGCCGTCTTGATTGGGACCGCATCCGTCAGATTCTGCACCTGGGATTACCGGCAACGTTGCAGTTGCTGATGGAAATCGGCGGATTTACCTGCGCTACTTTTCTTATCGGAAAGCTAGGCGCCGTGCCGCTGGCCGGTCACCAGATCGCGCTCAACGTGGCTAGCTTCACGTATATGGTGCCACTGGGAATTGGCTCCGCGGCCGCGATACGCGTGGGACAAGCCATCGGCGCACGCGACGTTGCGGCTGCCGCTCGCGCTGGGTGGACGGCCCTGATCTTCAGCGTGTCATTCATGTCCTGCGCGGGACTTGGACTCCTGCTTTTTTCGCATCAGATCGCGCGTGTCTATTCTCCGGAAGGAGACGTGGTCCAGGCCGGCGCCACGCTGCTTCTGGTGGCCGCAATTTTCCAGTTGTTTGACGGGATGCAGGTGGTGGCTACCGGATCGCTCCGTGGCGCGGGCAACACCCGCACGCCGTTTCTCGCAAATCTATTGGGCTACTGGGTGATTGGGCTGCCACTGGGCGGCTGGCTATGCTTCTCCATGAAGCTGGGAGCCGTGGGCATGTGGATTGGACTCTGCGTGGCCCTGGTGCTGATCGGAATCACCTTGACGGCCGTGTGGCAGAGGATGATTCACCGGCTCAGCCAGGAAGAAGCAATGCCAGAAAGCGAAACAAATCCCGCTCAAGCGTAACAAGCAATAACGAATCAAATAAAGCCAAAGCAAAAGGCGGATCCCGATGAGGGACCCGCCTTAAGGTGAAGCGTGCGTTGTTTAGAAACGCACGTGGAATGAGAGTTGGAACAAGCGTGATTGGTCAACCGTAGTAGGATCGCCGATACCGCCGAAATCGGGATTCAGGAGGTCGGAGCTAACCTTTCCGTGGGTGAGATCACTCAGGTGCAGTATCTGGCCGTTCTTGCCCGCATACGTTCCATTTGGCCGCATGCAATTGGTGCAGGTCGAACCACCAAGAGACAGCAGCGAAAGGAAGTTGTTGGAGTTAAAGCTTTGCCAGTTACTGTGGTTGAACAGGTTAAGGGCATCGGCCTGGAGTTCAAGCCTTACGCCCTCGGCCTTAGGCATATGGAAGGTTTTCTTCAGCGAGGTGTCGGTCCGATAGAACGGGCTGCCACGACCAGCATCACGCTTTAGGTTTCCGTTAATTTTCTGGAAGTCGACAACGTCGCCAGTGTCAGCGGAAAGCGAACCAAGGCAGCTGGCTTTTCCAACCACGTCGGTGCAGCTACCCGGGATAATTCCAGGGGCCGTGAAAGTGTTTCCACCCGGGCCGCTGAATAAACCGTTAGTTCCGTCGGCAGAGGCGATACCGGCCGTTGAAAGGGTTCCATCCGGCAGTACGTTTGGCCGTTGCAAGGTTTCGTTTCCTGCTCCAAAGAAAATAGCGTTAGCAAAGCCGCCAGAACCAGTGGAGAAGGGGTAAGGACGCCCGGACTGAAGCTGCTCAATGAAGCCCAGGGTGACATTATTGGTGAACCAGCGCACGATGTTCATGTTGCTCAGACGGCCGGTGTCGATCACGCCGCTCAAGTTCACGGCATGCCGCACATCGTTGAACGCGGGGCCTCGCTCAGCCTTCAGGTTCGTGGGATCTCCCGGTTCGGAAAGACCAAAGAAGTCTTCGCCCGAGGTAATGGCATGGGACCAAGTATAGCTGCCATTGACCGAGAAGTGATTCGACAAGCGCTTGCTCAAACTGACCAGCATTCCGTTGTACTGCGAAGTGCGCGAGTTTTCATTGGTGCGCACCGCTGTAAAGCGGTTGTCAGGCCGTGCTGTAATTGGCTGTGTTGGGTCCACTTGAGGTTGGTTCTGGAAGTAGAAGAAGCCAGGGTGCGCCGGATCAGCGGCGATGACCGGGGCATTGGTGTCCCGCTCACCGAACAGACCTGATCCAAACTGTCCGATGTACTGGATTTCACCCACAAGGTTCTTGCCAAACTGGTGCTGAATACTGGCATTCACCATGTGGATTTCAGGGTTCTTCAAGTTCGGCGAAATCGGGCGGACGCGTCCGCAAGCCGGAGGACATGCCGGACCCACGAGCAGGGCTGGGTTCGGAGCGTTGGGGTAGGCCGCCAGAACCGCAGGGTTCGTTGTGGTCTGGGTGCGCAGATTGATGCCGTCAAAGTTCAATGAATCGAGAACTACGTTGTTAAAGGCCAGCATGGTGTTTTCAGCAAAAGATGCTTTAAACAGCGTGCCTTTGCGTACTTCCCAGGTAAAGCCCAGGCGCGGCTGCCAGTTGTTCTTGTCGGAAGAGCAGGCAGAAATGAGGCCGTTGCCTTCGAAGCAGGTGCCGTTGGGCCCTTTCTTCGTACCGCCCTTGAACGCGCCGGCTTCGTAGTCGTAACGAACGCCGTAGTTCACAGTCACATTGTGGAGCATTTTCCACGTGTCCTGGAAATAGAACCCGTAGATATTGTCCTTGGAAGTAACTGAGCCTGCACCGCTGCCGAAAGTAAATGAGGTGGCGGCAGTATCAGCGGCGTTGACGCGGTATTGGCCAAAGTGGAACTGCTGGAACAGAGAGAACCATGGATAGTAGCTGATGGTGGCTCCGGTCTTCCAGCTGTGATTGCCGTGGGTCCAGGTCAGGTTCTCAATGTACTCATAGCGTTTGTTCAAACCACCTTGCGGGCAGCAGAAGTTAGCGCCGCTGATGGTGCCTGTTCCCGTGTGGATTGCGCCCGGCGTTGTGGTCTTGTCCGGAGTGTCGGTGAGCGTGCGCACCAAGGCGAACCGGGCTTCGTTAACAATTGACGGGGTCAAGCTGGATACCAAACCCACATTTAGCGTGCTCACGTGCGAAATGTTGGCGACCAGATCGTCAGGCGTGACGCTGTTGCTGGTTTGGACGATCAGATTGTCCTGTACCAGCCAGTCTTCGTTAAAGCGGGCTGACAAGGAATGCTTGTCGTTGATCTTCCAGTCCAGTTTGGTGGACCAGAGGTGGTTGTTGATGGGTTGTGGCAATGTGATGGCGCCCGCCGAAGGCGTCAAAGTAAGCGGGACTGCCTGCCGGCTCAGTTCAAAGCTTCCGAACCAGAACAGCTTGTTCTTGATAAACGGACCACCCAGTGTGAACCCACCTTCCTTGCGGTGGAACGGGGCGCGCGGGCAACCAGAAACGTCATTCTGCGCGATATTGGGACAACGCGAATCCGCGCTTTCAATCAATCCCAGATTGTAAAACGGGCTCGACGCCTGAAGATTGCGGCCGCGGAAGTACATGTGGCCATCACCGTGGATCTGGTTTGTTCCGGACTTGGTCACGGCGTTGATGACCAATCCGCCTGCCTGTCCGTATTCTGCGTTGTAGCTATTCGTGAGTACCTGGAATTCCTGGATCTCATCGACCGAGGCGCCGATGCCGTCGCGCCCGGAAACTAGTTGGTCGGTAATGTTAGCGCCGTCCACGTTATACAGATTGGCTCGGTTGTTAATCGATCCGGGGCCGATCAGGTCGGTAGTTAAAGTGCTGGTATCAGACTTCACGCCCGGGGCCGTCAGCGCAAGAGACGCATAGTCATTGGCGCCGCCAGTGGAGGCAGCAAACGTAGGCAGGCGTTCCATGTCCAGACTCGTGACTGAACTGGAGACATCGGTTTTAGTGGTTTCAATCAGTGGCGCTGCGGTGGTTACTTCCACGCTTTCCGTGGACCCGGCCATGCCTAGCTTGAAACCAAGGTCGCGCTGATCGCCCAGATTGAGCAAAATGTCTTTCACTTCGCCGACCTTGAAGCCCTTGGCCTCAACGCGCACGTTGTAAGTGCCCGGCGTAAGGTTAGGGATCGTGTAGTTGCCGCTGGAGGTGGTGTTCACAGTGCGGCCAATGCCGGTGTCTTTGTTAGTAGCCGTGACTTTTGCATCGGGAACCACGGCGCCCTGGGGATCAACGACCTGTCCTACGATCGTTGCGGAAGTAGCGCTTTGGGCGCTGGCTGCGGTCGCGACGCAGCAGCACAAGAGCGCTAAAACACAAAACATAGCTATACGCTTCATACGGGGAGGATCCTCCAAATTCTTCGACGTCCGCCTTTATACAGTGCAAGCGCAATGCCGTGTGCGTGGGATGGCTTAAGAACTGGAGATTCTAAACTCATATTGCGATTGGAGCCCAATAAAATCCATGATTAACAGCCAAAGACAGTCATTTTCTAAGGGGAATTAGATGAAAATCCAATTTGTCCCACACAATATCCACAGGCCCTTAAAACCTTCTTTACCAATCTTCATATACGGAATATGAAGGACTCCAGAGAATGGAAGATTGTCGTTACTTCCGGAGCGTCGCCAGACTGTAAATCACTGACTTCAGAAGAGTTCCACCTTGGAATTTGCTAATCCGCATGGAGTCGCTCTAACTCACGGTATCACTGGCTGCGCTTGTGTTTTAGGGGTGTTTTCTGGAAAACGGCAGGCGTGAACTTGGCCCATCGCGGAAGTGCATGGACCAATGGTACATACGCTTAGGGTAAAGTACTGAACTTGCGTGTCGGCCAACTCGTTGACAATAGTCCGGTTGTCGATATATTGGCGTTCAGCGAGGCCTTAGAACATGACGAATATTTATGATGCGATCAAGGAAAAAGAAAACCAGATCGCTATCTACCAAGCACAAATTTCCGGACTCCAGGCAGAGATTGAAGCTCTCCGCGTAGCGGCCCGGATTCTTGAAGGCGGAAGCGGCCCCAGTGTTGCCGCGTCAGAAACAGCGCGTCCTGTAGCCGTGCAGTCGGCGCCGGTGGGAGCCGGAGCGGACAAAAGCAAGCGCGTCTGGCCGTAATTTTTTTTTCCTTCCGCAACCGGGCGTGTCTCCAGGTCCCCAGCGCCCCGGTTGCAGCGAAGCGTTGTACGAGTAGGAAGCGAAGTAAAAAGACTTTTCCCGAGCCGTCATAACAAATGTTCCGGTTGCCGCTGCCCAGTCGAGCAATCAGAGAACGTTGAATGAAACAATAAGGCGTCTTTCGGGCGCTACAGGTTTTGTGCCTCGCACTCCTTCAGGGGGAGATGCGATGGGTCATAAGAGAGAAGAGGCTTCTGGATGGATGGCGTAAGCATGGCAACTCAACCTACAGATACGGGTAAGCAGCAAAAGACACGAGCCGGAACCGGCGACGAACTCGCGATCATCGCGCAGCGGGCCCAGGCCTTTACCAATGCGTCAGGCGTAGCGATCGCCCTGGCGGAAGGCGACAGCACAGACGAGATCATCTGTCGCGCCCGCAGCGGTTCCAGCGCGCCGGATGTCGGCACCGCCTTGCGCGTGGAAGGAACTTTTACAGGACTTTGTATTCAAACTGGGAAGGAACTGCGTTGCGACGACGCGGAGACTGACACCCGCGTGGACATGACGGCGATTCGCGCCCTGGGCATCAAGTCCATGGTGGTGACGCCGATTCGCGAAGACAACCGCGTGATTGGCGTGCTCGCGGTCTTTGCGCCAACAGCGCACGCGTTCACCATCACCCATGTGGCTGTGCTGAAGACCATGGCGGACCAGATTTCAGCAGCCGTGTTGCGAGAGCGTCGCGCCCGGGAAGATGGTGGCCCCGTGGAACCGGTGCGCCAGTACGCGCCTGTGGCCATGCCCAAGCCCGTTGCTTCGGTTCCGGTAGGATTACCGGCGCCAGTTTTGATCAAACCCGCCGCATCAACAAGTTCTTCCGCCTCGGCTCGCGCGGCCGCGCCGTCACCGGCAAAAGTTGAAAACGTGAGGCCACTGGCTGCGGATGTTGGCATTCCGGTGGTTTTTCCTAGAAAAGAAGAGAAGCCAGAAGTGCGCGCCAGCTTTAGCACATTTGATGCCGTTGGCAATGAAGAAAAGAAAGGCGGCTCCAGCCGCTTGATCATGATTGTGGCGGTTGTCCTGGTGGTGGCTGCGGTGTCTGTGTTTGCTTTCATGCGCACTCGCAAGCCGGCAACTACGTTGTCAGCTCAACCCATTCAGGAAGCACCCAACAGCACCACCGCTCCGGGCCAGACGTCACCCAATGCGCCGCTTTCGTCCGTTCCGGTTGCGGGCAACGGACAACCGGCAGCCAATGGAAATGTTTCCGCGAACAACTTTTCCGCGAACAACGTTGCCGCCAACAACACCAAGCCCAGCGCCGGCACGGTCGCCGATGGTGCACGCGGAGTTGATCGCAACTCCAGACCAGCTGCAACCGCAAACCTGGTTGACAGAACCGTGGCCCCGGACAGGATCGAACGAGTCGCCGCGCCAACAGTAACGGCCGGCAATACGGTCTCCAAGATCGCCACGCCTAGTGCTGCGGCGCCGCCGACTGCGGACGTAGCGCCGCTGCAACTGACCATCACCAACTCCGGAGCGCCAACGGCATCGATCAGTGCTCTGGCCGCCGAGCCAACTTCGCGTCCTACGCCGTCGCTGGCGCAGTCTGACGTACAACCGATGGCCGTCATCAAGACGGTGCCTCCTGCTTACCCGGCAATCGCCCAGGCCCGCCACATGAGCGGAACGGTGATTGTGGAAGTGAAAGTGGGTAAGGACGGTAGAGTCACCAATCCCAGGCTGATCAGCGGGCTTTCCATTTTCCGCGACGCTGCGTTTGACGCCGTGAAGCAGTGGATATTCCGTCCAGCCAAACTCAACGGTCAGCCGATTGAGCAGAGCACACAAATCCGCGTGGACTTTGTGCCTCCGCCCAGGTAATCAGCTCAAGGCCCGTAATTAAGACAACTCTCTCTCTGACCAGAAAAACTTAAGGGCGTGTCGTTGACAAACGATGCGCCCTTTTTTCGTTTCGTGCTACCGTGTCGTGGAAGCCGTGATTCGACTTCGCGCTAGGCAGTCCGTACTTTGGCAGTTAGGCGTTGGTAGTAGCCGCCACCGTGGCCCTGGTCTTCGTCTTTGCAATGATCCATACGACGACTCGATATCCCAGCAACACAGCCAAAACGGAGCCGAACGTCAGGGGACGTCGAAGGTCAGCCTTTACCAGCCAGATAAAGTGCACCACGCCGGCCGCGGCGCTGAAGTAAATTGCCCGATGCAATTTCTGCCAGCGCTTGCCGCCCATACGCCGTATCCAGCCGGTAGTGGACGTAATGGCCAGCGGCAGCATCAGCAGCCATCCCGTCATTCCAGCGGTGATGAATTTACGTTTGGCAATGTCATGCAACATGGCCTGGAAATCAAAACCTTTATCCAGCCAGAAATAGGTGGTGAGATGCAGTGATCCGTAAAAGAACGCAAATAGCCCCAGCATGCGGCGGTACTTGATGAGCCAGGA
>JANXPR010000441.1 GCA_025357215.1 Acidobacteriaceae bacterium
CACAAAAGCGTTGCTGCACGCCGCCGCGCCCGATGGCGTGGTAGATACCTTGGCCGACCCGGCTTGGGAGGGACCACGATGATCGTTACGCGTCGCCATATACTCGGAACTGCTGGCGAGTCACGGGGCGCTCCAACGTCGCCGCAAAAAGACGAAAAGCAGGATGAGCAGGGCGATCAAGGCCAGTCCGAGCGCACGTTGCAAAGCAGCGCGAGTCTGGGGATCGCCAGACAGCGGGCTGGCTGACATTTTGTCGGCGGGTTTGGTCTCGTCAGATACTTGTTCGTCAGGCATTGGGGTAATCAATATCGCGAACCAGAGCAAACGAGACATTGTAAGACCAGTGGCTACACGTACCGCAAGAAAGGCGCTCATTTAGAATGCTTTCCGGCTAGCTGTCTTCCAGCCAACGCAGCATGGAACGAATTGCAAAGTACAAATTCGACGAATTTGAAGCGGACGTCCGCGCGGGAGAATTGCGACGCAAGGGCCAACGCCTGAAGCTTCAGTTGCAGCCTTTCTATGTGTTGGTCGCACTGCTGGAGCGGCCCAAGGACGTGGTGACGCGCGAAGAGTTACAGAAACGAATCTGGCCGGAAGATACGTTCGTTGATTTTGATCACAGCCTGAATACGGCCGTAGCTAAAGTGCGCGACGCGCTGGGCGACTCCGCGGGTAGTCCGAAGTACGTGGAGACGATTGCCAAGCGTGGATACCGATTTCTGGGCGACGTTGAGACCGTGCTGGACATAACTGCCGTGACCGCTGCGGTGGCGGGCCAGCAGGAACAATCGGGCGAAACTGAAACACGATCAGCATTGGCGTCATCATCGGCATCGCCATCGAACAAGCAAGCTGTCCAAACGGCCGTCACCAAAACGGAACTGCCGCAAGCCAGTCCGCGAGTCACACGTTTGCTGTTTTTGCTGGCGCAGGCGATGTACATAGTTTTCTATTTCTCGGCTTTACTGAGTTGGGAAAAACTGGCGCAGGCAACGGACTCAGTCTGGCACGGCCTCGGCCAAACGGCATTCATCGTCTATCTGGTGACCGCGCTGACGGGATTGGCTGTCCGCTTGTACCTGATAACCGCAACAGCGTTTGACTACCGTTTGTTCGGGGAAAAATACCGCCGCATCTTTCCCGCGCTTTTTGTGCTGGACATGATCTGGGCCCTGGCGCCGTTGCTGCTCAGAGACCGCATGGGGATGGGGTTGGCGCTGGGTGCGTGCGCGGCGCTCATTTATATGCCGTTCGCGCAACGGGTACTGGTAAAGATGATGCAGAGCCCAGTCCCTCAAAATCCGGGCCAACGCGGCGCGTGAGCCCAGAGCGGTTATTCGAAGTCACTGCGATCGGGGTTGTAGATAAAACGCGCGCGTAGCTGGAGGAAGTCTCCTTTAAAGTCAGCCGGTAACGGACTGAAATGGTCGGCGGAGGTAATTGCTCCCCAGGCAGCGCGGTCCAGCGCGGGATCGCCGGATGAAGCAATCAAGCGCATCGCCCGCACCGTGCCATCGCGCATGATGGCGAATTCAATCACCAGTGAGCCTTTGCGCATCATGGGTGGCCGCGCCACTTCCGGGATGAGCGGCTCCCAGTATTCCATCACTCGCACTCTCATGCGCTTGAGGTAAGGACCAAAGTCCACGCCCATGGTATCGCTGAGGATTTCCAGGTCGTCACGCTTATCAGTCTTGGGGCGCATGCCGGGGCCGTACTCGCCACTACCGTAGTCCACCACGGTGGGGCCGTGTCCGTTGGCCACGGACTGAATGGCCTGCGTCACCGACGATCCCGGAGACTTGATGGCAAAAGTTGTGTTGGGTCGAGCTGCCACTGGAGCTTCCAGCTTTGCGCTTTGTACCGGCTCAGGTTGTGCGGGGACGGGAATCGCGGCTTGCTGGGGTGCGGCCTGCTGGGTTGCGTCCGGAGCGGGAGCAGGTGGCGGCGCAGGTTTTGGCGGACCAGGCCGGCGCGAGTCCAGCAACTTGCGGAGAATTTCGCGATTCGGCTGCGGCGCGCGCGATTGAGCGATGCGATCTCTGTCGGAAATAATGTCGGTCTTGGGCCGCTTGGCTTTCACCAGGTCCGGCGGCAGGTCCAGAAAAGTTGCGTTCTGTTGCGTGCGGATAGGAATGACCACGGCGGAGCTGCCAATCCATTTGGGCAGCAATAGCACCAGCGCAATGAATATGATGTGGAACACGCCGGAGATCCACGCGGCCTCTCGGCGGCGGTAAATCTCAACATCGTCCTTATATAAGTCGGCGATGAGCAGATGGAGTTCACCACTGCGCGCCGAAAAGGGCACCGGCACATCTCTATTAATCTGTTCTTCGGTCAGGGGAATACTACACCGCCAGCCTTGGATGAAGGATGTAAGACCATTCTCTCATTAGAACGCTCATTGTGAGATGCGCTTGCGTCGCTGAGGAACCAAAAAAGTCTATCGCAATCGATGGAAACCTCTGAATCACCAAGGGATATGGCACTTTCGGCTTAACAGATGTTTACAAAGAGATTACAAGGACTGGATTCCAGCCCGCCGACTGTGCTCCTGTATGCGCGCCAGAATGTCCAGGGCCACGGCCAGGGCACGGCGTCCATCTTCCAGTGAAACCACAGGTTTGCTGCGTTGTCGCACGGCATCAAGGAACGACTTTATCTCCGTACGCAATGGTTCTTCCTGTTGTACGGGCGGTTTGTTCACCGTAACACCAGGAATCGGCACACTCGAGGGGGCGTTTGCGCTATCCGAGGCCATGCCCAGCAACTGGTCCAGAGAAAATTTTTCTTCGTTGCTTACGCGGAACTGCAACACGTCTTGCCGGCCGTAATCCACTGAGACGTATTCGCGTGGCTGGAAGAAACGCAGTTTTCGGACGCGCTCCGTGCTGATGCGGCTGGCCGTAAAGTTGGCAACACAGCCATTTTCAAATTCCATGCGGACGTTGGCGATGTCCACTTTCGGGCTGACGACCGGCAAACCCACGGCGCGGATTTCCGTGACCGGTGATTGGACGAACGACAACACCACGTCAATATCGTGGATCATCAGGTCCAGGACCACATCCACGTCCAGGCTGCGCGGCGTAAACACGCTGAGCCGGTGGACTTCAAAAAACATCGGCTTTGTCAACAGCGGCACCGTCGCGCGGACGGCTGGATTGAAACGCTCCAGGTGTCCGACCTGCGCCACGCGTTTGTGCTCGGCGGCGACGCGAATGAGCTCGTCAGCTTCCGCCAGGTTGGAGGCCAGCGGCTTTTCAATCAGCACGTCAATGCCGGACTGCATCAGCGACTTGGCGGCGCTCAGATGATGCACCGTGGGCACGGCGACAGAAGCGGCGTCCACCAGGCCGGCGAGCTCTTCAACGGCCGTGAAGGCTTTGCATCCGAACTGCGCGGCCACGGACTCAGCGGAGGTGCGGTTCGCGTCCACCACCGCTACGAGTTCAACGGGCTGGCCCTGTTTCTGAAGGTCGTGATAGACGCGGGCGTGGTTGCGTCCAAACGAGCCCACACCAACGGCTGCCACTCGGATTGAACTTTGGTTAGTCAAGACTTTGATTTTCTCAGAGCCAGAGGCGGACGGTAAAGCTTATGATGAACCCGGTAGCACAATTGCCAAAATTGCCAGTATTGCCAAAGATCGCCGAAATTGGAAACCGAATCTTGCCGCGGATGAACGCGGATCTGGAAAATTGCCAAGTGTGCGCGATTCCGGCGATCACGGCCATTGCGAAGTGACCGGAATGTTCTGATCAGTGTCATCAGTGTTGATCAGTGGTAAGTGTTTTCATAGGAGAAACCATGGGTCGCATCTTCAGTTTTGTCGCATTACTGGCGGTCTTGGTCGTGGGCGCCTGGTATTACATGCGCCAGACCCAGACCACGTTGTTCGGCGGTTCCGGAGGCAACCCCAACGCCACTTCCACCGTAGACATTGTGGGCATACGCTCCGACCTGCTGGCCATGGCCCAGGCGGAACGTACCCGCAACGCGCTCAAGGGCAGCTATGCTTCGCTGGACCAGATGCGCGCCGAAGGCGACCTGACCATGACCCATAACCAGCGCGGACCGTATGCCTACTCGGCGGACGTCGGCGCCGGGAGCTTTCGTATCGTGGCCACCTACAACGGCCCGGACGCACCCGGCATGGTGAAGACCATCAGCATCGACGAGACCATGGAGATCAGCCAGAGGTAGTTCGGTGGAATAGCGACGCTTGCCGACGCGCATGGGTAAATCTACATGTTTACCAGTTTCTTCAAATGCGACAACAGGTTCTTGGTCTGGAGGGATGGGTTTCTAAACCAGTCAGTTGACCAGATTCGATACACATTCCAGCCAAGCCTTTCCAGTACTTCTTGTCTAAGTCGGTCTCGCTCTCTGACGGATCTCGCGCTGTGGTAAGAAGCCCCATCACATTCGATCCCGCACAGAAACGTCCCACGGCTTCGAGGGTCGCGAACCGCAATATCAATTCGATAACCCGCGAAACCCACCTGTGGAACCGCCTCATAGCCATTTGCCCGCAAAGTCTGAAGTACCCACTGTTCAAACTCTGAATCGCATTCAGATTCAGACTCGGTTGGCAAGACATAAGAGCCGGTTCGTGCATATTGAAGGTAGGCTTTAAGGGCCTGAACACCCCAGTGCTTTCCTTCATCTAAGATGTGCTCAGGCTTCATCGACGAAAAGACAACAACTTTCTTTTTTGCACGCGTGAAGAGGACATTTAACCGCCGATGGCCGTATCCGCTATTGATTGGTCCAAATCTTTGATGAAAGTTTCCACTGCTGTCTTTGCCGTATACGGTAGAAATAAAAATAACGTCCCGTTCGTCGCCTTGCACGTTTTCCAAATTCTTTACAAACAAA
>JANXPR010000490.1 GCA_025357215.1 Acidobacteriaceae bacterium
GGTTTCATTCGAACCGTGCAACTCGCCGATGAACACCCAGTGTACGGAAGCCTTAGACCATATCTGATCTGCTCCCGGTACAGGCGAACAGGATGAGCTTGCTCCGGCCGCATTGATCGCCAATCCCATCGCCAACAAGAATTGAAGCCCTATCCTCATGGGCGGCCAGTTTATCGTTTATTCATTCATCCCACAATTCAAAATTGATCGAACCCTTGAGGTCTTCAAGCAATTCGTGGAGAGCAACTTGGAAGTAGTTTCTCCGCTCGCAGGAGGATTTGCACGCCTCGCCTGTCTCCAGCCGCTTCGCGTCTTCCGCCACCGCGTGTTCCTGCTTGCAGCGCCGCCCTAAATTTGGCGTGCCCGCCACGCGAATCGGTAATGATAAGTCTTCTTCTGGGAAGCTGACAGGCCTCTGTGCAAGCGACCCGCTTTTTGTTAGGCTTTCTAATCTTTCAGCCGCACCGCCGCGCTCGTTTGCCGCTCCCAGAAATTATTTGCTCGGTTCCCTAAACATCTGACCTTCTTAGAGTTATCCGCTTCCTTAGGCCCTCTTCTCACCGCCGCCATGTGATGGCCGTCACACCCTTAAAAAGCCAACAATCTTAATATCGCCGCACGTTGACGGAAAGTTGGAAGCAAATCAGTACGCGTTTCAGCGACGCAAAGCGATTGAGGTTTCAACAAAATGAAAACCAGTTTTGACATCAACAAGACCCCGTTGATCGCCATATGGGAAATGAACCACTCTGATTCTCCGCAGAGTATCCCGGCTGACAATCAGGTTTGTGCCAGCAGCGACTGCGGCCGCATAACCCTCATGCCCGAACAAGCCGACGCGCTAGAACT
The DNA here is from genome assembly GCA_025357215.1 of Acidobacteriaceae bacterium. Classification (GTDB taxonomy): domain Bacteria; phylum Acidobacteriota; class Terriglobia; order Terriglobales; family Acidobacteriaceae; genus Angelobacter. Next base: position 850 of record JANXPR010000490.1, read on the forward strand.
GGACACCAGCGAAGCCGAAAAGCTGATCCGCGACGTTGCCGAACTCGCTCCGCCGATTTTCACCTTCACCGGCGGTGATCCGCTGAAGCGTTCTGATCTGCTGTACCTGATCCGCTATGCGATCAATCGCGGCGTGCGTCCGGTGCTGGCGGTGAACGCCACGCCTTTGCTCAATCGCAACGCGATCTCTGAGCTCAAGCAAGCCGGGCTGGCGCGGCTATCGCTGAGTCTGGACGGGGCCACCCCGGAACTCCACGACTTGATCAACGGAGTCAACGGTTCGTACGCCCGTACGGTGCAAGCCGTGAACTGGGCCAACGAATGGCGGCTGCCCATTCAGGTAACGACCCATGTAAACAACCATAACCTGAATGACCTGGAAGCCATGGCCAAACTGTTGTGCGGATTCAAGGTAATGCTGTGGACGGTTTCTTTCCCGGTTCCGCACGACAAGTCAAACCTGGACGACCTGCCCTCCGCCCAGGAATTTGAAGAAGCTTTTGCCACGCTGCACAAACTGACGCAGCACGTGCCTTTCAAGATCAAAACCGTGGAAGCCCAGCACTATCGCCGTTACGTTTTGCAACAGCGCGCCAAGGAACGGGCTGACAAATTCTGGAAGGGACAATCCAACAGCGAAGGCATCCCGGGCTTGCTGCCCGTGAATGAGAGTGTGGCAACGATGTTTGTCTCCAGCACTGGCGAGGTAAGTCCCACGGCGGCGCTGTGTATTTCCGCGGGTAATGTCCGTTCAACAAAGCTGGCGGATATTTACCGCAAGTCCGCGGTGTTCACTTCCTGGCGCGACGTCAACAACCTCAAAGGTTCATGCAGCGAGTGTGCCTATACCCATGAGTGTGGCGGGTCGCGCGCTCGCGCGCTGGTACTTACCGGTGACCTTTACCAGGAGGACAATACCTGCATCTTTACGACTGGCGCCCAGGAGCGGGTGCGCACTAAACAGGAGCCTCATCTGCCGGCGCTGAAAGTGGCGGCGGAAAAACACTAAGGAACAAGCGGAATTCCAAGAAACAATGATGTCGCAGTAAAACGAATGTTGCGGTAAAACGATTTCGCAGTAAGAAAAGATTTTGTTCTACTCAGCCCGATGGAACACCTTGGGACAAGGTAGACGCAACCGTTGATCCCAAACCAGTCGAGACGTGGCTTCATCCAGCTGCGTCTCGACATTTGTTTTTTGGGATGAAATCGTTCGTTGGCGCGTCTTGGGGCGGGGCGACGCGTGGCGGGAAAAGTGTTCTGAAAATGTTAAAGGGCCAGAGCTTCCGGGTCTCTGGCCCTCAATAGCAGTCGACGGATGAGCCTGCTTCTATAACAGTAGAGTAGGAAACACCCTCCGAAATATAGCCGGACAAGAAATTGTGTTTGATTTTCGGGATCGTTCCCGGAAATCGACCTGTAAGGGTACAAAACAATTCAGTTCTTTTTGGAACATATTCAGGGATTAAAGCAAAGGCGGTTTGTCGCGAAGCGACATTAATTGAAGCCGCGAGGCCCATGTGGCCGCCGAGCGGCGTGTTGCAGGAGCGGAAGGCTGCGTTTCAGGGATTAAAGCTAGAGCGGTTTGTCGCGAAAGCGACATTAATTAAAGCCGCGAGGCCCACTGGCCGCCGAGCGGCGCGCTGTAGGAGCAAAAACCTTTATTGCATTGTGGAAAATCCAAGGGCGGGTTGTCGCGAAAGCGACCCTAAAAATAGTCAAGGGCCAGAGCTTCCGGGTCTCTGGCCCTCAATAGCAGTCGACGGATGAGCCTGCTTCTGTAGTAGTAGAGTCTGAAATGGCCACGCTGATATAGGTCAGACAAAAAAATCTTCTAATTTCTTTGGGAAATCAGAGAATGGCCGTCTCGTGGAGTAGGTTTCCCTGGTCAAATCTATCAAAATTAAGGACTTCCACGTCAGCCACGATCTCGGTTTTTCCTGTCAAAATTAAGTCGCTCAAGATCTTTCCGGTGGCCGGGGCGTGCATTACGCCGTGTCCGCTGAAGCCATTGGCCAGAAAAAGCCCCGGGACAGCCCGTACCGGTCCCAGAATAGCGTGATGGTCCGGCGACATCTCATAGAGCCCGGCCCAGGCCTTTTTGGGGTTAACCGGCAGGTTTTCAAAGATCGGCACCCGGTCGGCGGCAAAAGTGAGCACTTTTTCCACAAAAGCCGGCTCAAAATCGGTGTTATAGCCCGTGGTTTCCTCCGGATCGTTCCAGGCCATGAGGAAGCCCCGGCCCTCCGGACGGAAATGGAACCCGTTGGACATATCAATAATCATGGGCGCGGACTGAGGAAAATCTTCAAAGGGCTCGGAGGGAACCAGCATTCGCCGCATCGGCTCGACGGGCAGATCCACGCCAACGAATTTGGCGACCTGCGCAGCCCATGCTCCGGCAGCATTGACGACCGTTCGAGTTGCCACATGTCCCCGGCTGGTTTCCACTCCGCTGATGCCTTTGGCGTCCTGGGAAATTCCGGTGACGTCAGTCTTTTTCCAGAGCATTGCGCCGTGTTCAATGGCCGATGCCATGAAGCCGTTCATCGCGGAATAAGGATCGACGAAGCCGTCGGTGGAGCAGAAGCTGCCGCCCAGAATGTCGTCCGAGCGCAGCAGCGGCAACATGGATTTAATTTCGCCGGCGGCGAGCAGGCGCGCGGTTTTTAGCCCGAGCGTTGTCTGGCGTTCAAAGTTGGCGTGGAGATAGTCGAGGTGAGATTGTTTCGTCGCGGCAAACAGATAGCCCTGCGGACGGTAACCTGCCGGATGCCCCAGCCGTTCGTCAAACGCCGCGTAGAAGGGAATCGAAAACAGCGACATCTGTATGTTCACCGACGTGGAGAACTGCGCGCGCACGCCGCCCATGCTCTTGCCGGTGGAACCTTTACCCTGAGAGATCTCGCGCTCAATGACCAGAACGTTCTTGCAACCGGCTTCCATAAGATGCCAGGCAATGCTGGACCCAACAATGCCTCCGCCGATGATGACTACGCCCGCTGTCTGCATGGAAAAATGCACGGCCTCTGCGCGAAACCCAAGATCATATTCGCACTCATGCAGAAAAGGAAAGAGACTGAGTGTTTATAGTTTGTTCAGTCCGTCCAGCGCGGCCACTTTGTAAGCTTCAGCCAGCGTGGGATAGTTGAAGACGGAATCGCGGAAGTACTCAATGGTGCCGCCCAGGCCAAGGACAGTCTGCCCAATGTGAACGATTTCCGCGGCGCGTTCTCCAATTACGTGGACGCCCAACAGCTTAAGGGACTGCGGATCGAAGATCAGCTTGAGCATGCCCTGGTCGTCACCCAACATTTGAGCTTTTGCCAGTTCAACGTAACGGGCCACGCCCACTTCATACGGCGTTTTGCTCTTCGTGAGTTGCTCTTCGGTAAAGCCGACCATGGAAATTTCCGGGATGGTGTAAATGCCATAGGGGACCAGAGACGGCGGCATGGTGCTTGGCTTGCCAAACATGTGGCAACTGGCCAAGCGTCCTTGCTCCATGGAGGTGCTCGCCAGGGAAGGGAATCCGATCACGTCACCCGCGGCATAGACGTGCGGGACTTCTGTCTGGAAATACTCATTCACCACCAGCTTGCCGCGGCTGTCCGCGTGGATACCGGCGGCTTCAATATTCAAAACGTCGCTGTTCGCCTGGCGGCCAACGGTGTGCAACAAAGTCTGTCCGTGGATATTCTTGCCACTTTCCAGCCGGGCGAAGACGCGGTCCTTTTCCTCATCAAAGCCCAGCGAAACCACTTTTTCACCCAGGCGAAATACCGTCCCCATTTGCCGCAACTGATGGCAAAGGTTTTCCACGATTTCACGATCGGCAAAGTCCAGCAATGTAGGCCGTTGATCTAGCAGGGTGACCTTGACTCCCAGCGCCGCGAACATTGACGCGTATTCCAGACCGATGACCCCGGCGCCCACCACCACCAGGTCGCGCGGGATGTCCGCGAGAGAATAGATCTGGTCGGAATCCAAAATGCGCTTGCCATCAATCGGCGTGTCCGCGCTGTGGGCCGGACGCGTGCCGCAGGCAATCAGGACGTTTTTGGTGCGCAGAAGCTGCGCTCCGCCGGAAGTCTTGACCTCAATCGTATGGGGATCAAGAAAATGCGCTTCGCCTTCCAACACATCCACGGAATTGCGCCGGAGTTGGGCCTTTATTACGTCAACTTCCCGGGCCATGACGGCGTCCGCGCGGAAAACCAGGTCAGACATGGCGATGCGGTCCTTCACCACATAACCACGGCCATAAAAACTTCGCTGGCGAAATCCGCTGAGATAGAGAACGGCTTCGCGGAAGGTCTTGCTGGGTATCGTGCCCGTGTGAACGCAGACTCCACCAACGGAGAGCGTCCGCTCCACGACTGCCACCTTCTTGTGCAGCTTGGCGGCGCAGATCGCGCCCTTCTGCCCGGCAGGGCCGCTGCCGATTACCACCAGATCATATTCATTTGTGTCCATATCTTTAATGACATCGGACATTGTGCGCGCCTCGTAGCGTTACCTAAGTACCGCGGTTGCCATCGCCTGGAATGGCCTGCATCATACACGCCGAAGATCGCCGGCGATGCCGCAGTCACCATCTTTTAACAATCGCGGTTCTTGAAGGCCGAAGCCGTTGGCGTACCGCGCAAAAGCGCACGAAATTTTTTGCCGGTCGCTCGTAATCCGCACCTTCCCGGCAAGCAAGGATTAGTCCCAGCGTGGCGCCGAATAGGCAAGGCAGCGGACAATCGGGAAATTACTTACTGAGGTGGGCAACAGCGCCGCGGCAATGGCGCGACTGGTACCGCAGCCAACACCGCAACTTGCATGGCGCTGCTAATTCGCTTTGTTTTTTGAATCCTTCGTTTTCAGGGCTGCCGGATTCACCGCGGCCCACTTGTCCAAAAGTACTTTTACTTCGCCCAGGGTTTTTTCCGTCGCCACGGTCTGCGTGGCCGTGGGTGCGGCGTCCACGGCGTCAACGGCCGCGGCCAGTTGACCCAGGGAGCCTGCCAGTCCGCTCAGAGTATTGCCTCCCCGGCGGCGACGCGGCGGAGCGTTGGCCTGCATCGGTTCAATTTCCGCCAGAGCTTCGGCAATTTTCTTGCGGTCGTCGTCCGTGGTGGCGGTGTCATACCAGGCATGAATGTCATTCAGAGCGCTGATGGAATGGCGCAGCGCGCGATGAAGCCGCGTTTCCAGAGCGAACTTCTGTTCCAGGTCTCTACCCGTTGCGGCGACCCTGGGGTCCATTTGAAGTTTGAAAGGCTGAATCAGGGAATAGCCGTCCACGGTGATGCGAAGTTGGTATTGTCCGGGCAGGGCCAGGGGACCTTGCGGTTCATGCGGAACATTTTGCCCGAAAGCCGTGGACATGCTGTACTCCACGTTGCCGCCGGCCCACGCTCCGGTATCGGGTGGCGGAGCGTAGCGCAG
>JANXPR010000581.1 GCA_025357215.1 Acidobacteriaceae bacterium
TCCCGGAGGCCGGGCACGGCGACCCCTGGGAGCAGGCCGTCCGGCGAGCGCAATTCCCAGAACCGCCACCGCGGCCGCGCCCACACCCAGACCGATTATCGCGTTGCGCGGACCGTTACCAAAGGGTGGCAGCGGCGGCAACGGCGGTAGCCCCGGAGTGCCGGTCGCCGCCAGCACCGGAACCGAGCCAGTGTTTGATCCAGGTTGGCTTGGAGTAGACGGCGGTGGATTCACGCGCGCTACGGTCGGCGCTACGTCCTGTATGCCGCTCAGCGATACCGTATATCCGTTGTTAAAGATGAGATTTCCGGTGTTCATGCTGAACGAGATGACACGGTGGCTCTTGTCACGGTGCTTGATCTTTTCAATCACGCCCTGCACGTAGGTCCCCGGCGGAATAACCACTCGGTTGCCGACGGTTACCGGAAAGCTCGTTTGGAGATAAATGGTGTCTCCCGAACGGATGTCATTGATGCGCACAGTTCTAGTAACCACCATGGCAATCACCGTCCCCGCAGGAAGGGTGATCGTCTTGGGGGCTTGTGCTTGATCGCTGGCAGTGGCGGCTGCGCTATTCTGGGCCGGAGTACTGGCTTGTGAAGCAAGGTACTGTCTGGCCGGAACAATGTGGATTTCCTGCGCCACACACGTAAAAGTGAAAGCGATGGTCGTCGCAAGGACCGTAAAGGTTCTGGTAAGACTCTGGGTTGGTCGCATAATGGGTGGCTCCTGCAATCATCAAACGATCTTGATGAACATTGATCTTGATGACCAATGATCTTGATGACTAATGATCCGGCGGAGCTCGTGCTGTCATCGGGCCGGGTCTCTATGTCCTGATTTGACCTTAACCCCGCCGATCCGCGAATGTTGTTTCGTGAAGTTTCGTGAGGAGTTGTTTTCTCAACTGGCTCGGAATTGTGGGATTTTGCCGCTAGCAGCGGTCCTTACCTGACCGCAAAATTGCTCGGTGCCCGCGCGCGCAAGTAAGATAGCGGTTTGAGCTATGGGGCAGCGGTCGATCTCAGCCGCATTTTCCGTCGCTGCCGTTAACTGACATCATGAGCACATCGAATCCAGAAAATAAAGGCGCCGCATACGCCGCTCCGGCTACACCTACGAACTTCATCCGCGAGATGTTTATCGAGGACCTGAAGACCGAAAAATACAAAGGCCGCGTGTGGACGCGCTTCCCTCCTGAGCCCAACGGCTATCTGCATATTGGCCATGCCAAGGCCATTTGCCTGGATTTTGGCCTGGCTGACGAATTTGGCGGCGGGACGAACCTGCGCTTCGATGACACGAATCCGGAAAAAGAAGAAACCGAGTACGTGGACTCCATCATGGCGGACGTCCGGTGGCTGGGCTTCGAGTGGGAAGGCCTGTATTACGCGTCCGATTATTTTCAGCAGCTTTATGACTGGGCTGTGCAGTTGATCAAAGCCGGCAAGGCGTATGTGGATGATCTGAACGCGGAGGAAGTCCGCAAGTATCGCGGCACGCTGACCGAGCATGGCAAGCTGAGCCCGCACGCTGGCCGGACCATCGATGAAAATCTTGATCTGTTCGAACGCATGCGCAAAGGCGAATTCGCGGATGGCACGCGCACGCTGCGCGCACGCATTGACATGGCTTCACCCAACATGAACATGCGCGACCCGGTGATGTACCGCATTGTCCACGCCACGCACCATCGCACGGGCGACAAGTGGTGCATCTATCCCACGTACGACTATGCGCACGGCCAGTCCGATTCGCTGGAAAACATCACGCACTCCATGTGCACGCTGGAGTTTGAGGACCACCGTCCGCTTTACAATTGGTTCATTCAGTCGCTGGGGATTTTCCCTAGCCAGCAGATTGAATTCGACCGCCTCAACCTCACATACACTCTGCTGAGCAAACGCAAGCTGCTGCAACTGGTCCAAAATAAAAACGTGAACGGATGGGACGATCCGCGCATGCCCACGCTGAGCGGTATTCGGCGGCGCGGGTACACGCCGGAAGCCATGCGGAACTTCGTCGCCAACATCGGAGTAACCAAGACCAACGGGACGATCGAGCTGGCCATGCTGGAGCACTTCGTCCGTGAAGACCTGAACAAGCGATCTTCGCGCGTGATGGTTGTACTGAACCCGCTGAAGCTGGTCATCGACAATTATCCGGACGAGCAAGTGGAAGAAATGGATGCGGTGAATAATCCGGAAGACGCCGCGGCGGGCAAACGCAAGGTGCCGTTTTCGAAGACGCTTTACATCGAGCAGGACGATTTCCGCGAAGTTCCGCCCAAGGGCTATTACCGTTTGTCGCCGGGCAAGGAAGTTCGTTTGCGTTACGGGTATTTCGTCACCGCGCAAAGCGTAGTCAAGAACGCTGCGGGTGAAGTGGTGGAAGTCCACTGCACGTACGATCCGGCAACCCGCGGTGGCGATTCGCCCGATGGCCGCAAAGTAAAATCCACCATTCACTGGGTATCGGCCACGCACGCGATTGACGCCGAAATCCGCGCCTACGACAACCTGTTCAGCAATCCCGATCCCAATGACGTTCCGGAAGGCCAGGACTTCACCGCGAACCTGAATCCCAAGTCGTTGGAAGTTTTGACCGGCGCCAAATTGGAGCCGTCACTCAAATCCGCGAAACCGGGAGACCGCTTCCAGTTCGAGCGCCTGGGATACTTCTGCGTTGACCTGGACAGCAATTCGAGCAAGCTGGTCTTCAACCGGACGATTGGATTGAGAGACACGTGGGCCAAGGTGGAAAAGAAGACAGCCGTCAGCACTCAGCCGTCAGCCAAAGCAAAACCGTGAACCGCGGGGGGCACGGAGAAGAAGTCGCCGCAGATCGAGCGGATGGACGCAGATCAGAGAATGGTAGTTTTCTGTCCTCTGCGGTAAATGGTTTTGACGTTCTCTGCGGTCGACATTGCCTAAGGGAAACCAGAAAGTTATTGGACCTGGCTTGGCCGAGGCGAGGAGTTTTGCAAATTATTTTTAGGTCAAACTATATTGCGGTTTCATCGTGAAACAGTTGAAGCAGATGAAAACAAAGATGTTGCCTGCAAATCACAGACAGGTACAGGCCCATTTCGGCATGTCCAAGTGGCCGTTGGCCTATTTCTTAGGCATCTTTTAGTAACGCATGCATAGTCTTTGTTGCTTTTCCATGAATGTCATCATAGGATGGATATTGAGGCACGGACAACCCGCCGATGCCGAGATGAATCCCCTGAGTCAGGATTCGTCATTTTGAAGCTCTTCAGCTTTTTTCGCCCGTTTACGAAAAATATAAAGCCAGCCCAAGCTTTCCCACAAGGAGTAGCATCCCCATGGCATGGTACGCGTACTGCATCATTGAGCAGCAGGCATTCCAGAATGGCGCTCGCGCCCGTCGTCCCGTCCCCGTCGAGAACCTGAAAGGCATTGCCGATGCGCAAACCTTTGCCTATCCCAGCGGCGATTTCTCGGTCATCGTTAGCGAATACATTCCCACCGGCGATTTGGGCCAGAAGGCCCTTTTGCAACACGCCCACGTGGTCAGCGAATGTTTTAAACGCACCACCGTGCTGCCATTCCGCTTTGGCACTGTTTTTGATACCGATGACGCGCTGCGAAGGGCCGTCCGCCTGAACCGCAAGGCGTTTACCGAGAGCGTGGTCAAGCTCAAGGGCAAAGCGGAGATGCATCTGAAGTTGCTGATTAAAGACGGTTCGCTCCGCCAGGCGCTGGAGGAAATTGAACTCCCTCTCACGGCAGGCAGCGAATATCTCACCAAGCTGAGAGAAAAAGCTTCCCGCCAGCGCGAACGACAGACCAAAGCGCGCGCCCTCAGCGTCCAGGTCCACAAAATTTTTGATCCGCTTGACGAGGACGTTTGTTGCCGCAAAGTTGATTCCGGCGGAATGCTCATCGATATTGCCCACCTCATTGACCACAAGAAAGTCGAAAAATATCAAAACAAATATCAGATGGCCACACGGCACCTGCCGGGCGTGGAAGTTGTGATGAGCGGTCCCTGGCCGCCGTATCACTTCATCCCCGGAAAGCGCTCTTCCTAAAGCTCAAGCCTTTTTCACGATTTCAAGCCAAGTTATTTCAAGCGGGTGTCACAAATTGTGTGACGCCCGTTTTGCTTTCTGCGACCCTCCCGGCTTGCCCTTAATATTCCGCAGCAATAGAATGTTGGTTTAGGTATTTCGGTGCCTGAAAGTGGAACCTTGGTGCCTCTCAGAGAAGTTTAGGAGTCAGGATGACCCAGAAGACCCGGGTAATGATCGTGGACGACGACCTGGCGATGGCCAAGTACCTGGCCACGCACCTGGGACGGCGGAATTTTGAAGTCGCCGTGGCTGCCAGCGATCAGGAAGCCTTGCGGATCTTCCGGAGCTTTGACCCCATCCTGGTCCTGTTGGATACAACTTCCAGCACTGACGGCACCTCGGGCGCCGACATTCTGAAACGCCTCAAGCACATCAAGCCTACGGTATCCGTCCTGGTGCTTTCCGCCAGTAAAGATCCGGACCAGATATTCCAAGCGTCAAAACTTGGCGCCGACGATTACCTGAGCAAGCCGGTTGATCCCCAGGAACTGGACGTCCGGATCACGCGCGTGCTCGACAACCAGCGCCTGTTTTCGGAAGTGACGCAGTTGCGCGAACAGGTCCGCCGGCAGAGCGACTTCACCATGCTCTTTGGCACCAGCCCGAAAATGATGGAAGTGAAAATGACCATTGAGCAAGTGGCGGACACGACCGCCACGGTGCTGGTGCGCGGCGAAAGCGGAACAGGAAAAGAAGTGGTCGCGCGCATGATTCACTCTGAGTCATCGCGTTGCGAGAAGCCGTTCGTCAAAGTGAACTGCGCGGCCATCCCGCATGAACTGCTGGAAAGCGAACTGTTTGGCTATGAGCCCGGCGCGTTTACCGGAGCCACGCGGCAAAAGCTAGGCAAGTTTGAACAAGCCAACCTGGGCACGATTTTCCTGGACGAAATCAGCGAAATGCATCCGGTGCTGCAGGCCAAGTTGCTGCACGTTTTACAGGACAACCAATTTTCCCGCCTGGGCGGCAAGCGCGATGTGCAGGTTGACGTACGCGTATTGGCCGCGACCAACAAGCCGCTGGAGCGCGCGGTGGAAGAAGGCGTTTTCCGCGAAGATCTTTTCTACCGGCTGAACGTGATCACCATCCACATTCCGCCGCTGCGGGAGCGTCGCGAAGAAGTACCGGTGTTCCTGGAATATTTTCTGCGGAAATACAGTGAGCACTATGGCAAACGTCCGGCCATGTTCAGCGAGTACGCGGTTTCCCGGATGATGGAATATGCCTGGCCGGGCAACATCCGCGAACTGGAGAACCTGGTGAAACGTTACGTGATCGTGGGCAATGAAGCGCAGATCATTCGCGAGATCTCCACGCACAAGCCGATCATTTCGTCACTTTCCGCGCCGACGCTTCCGTTAGCCACTAGCGCTGTGCCTATACCGGCGGATTCCGCGCCAACTCCAAACGGCGCCAACGGCGCCCCGGAGATGCCGTCGTTGCTGGAAATAGGCCGCCGTGCGGCCATGCAGGCCGAACGCGAAGCAATTGAGCGCGTTATGGCCCAGACCAAGTGGAATCGTCGGCAGGCCGCCAAGATCCTCAAGGTGAGCTACAAGGCCCTGCTGAATAAGCTCAAAGCGATGGAAGAGCAGACCAAAGGCACAAAACAAGACGCCTGATGGCCAATAGTGGTAGGTAAATGCCACTAATCTTAGTTCGGCTCAAGGGGAAAACGCCCAGTTTAAGTCGCTTTGAGCGAAAATATGAGGCCGACAAGAGATAGAAAACAAACACCTTAAAAATAAGCCTCTGCTTTCCACACCAGGGCCCGCCGGGGTATGGATTCTCACTTGCACTACTCTGGGCAAATAAAGAGGCCGCATAATTTTGCAAATGACTTCAAGAATCCAAGCTTTTCGACTTCTCTACAACGAGCGTCTTGGCGTCAGCCTCGACTTCATCATCTTGCATCGCCTTTCCTGAGAAAACTCCCTCCCTCCTTGCCTCTTTGTGAAGCGGCCCTTCTACAGGGCCGCTTTTTAATTTAAACAAGTAGCCCGGCGACGAAGACAGCCTTGCCCGCATCTAAGTGTGTCGCGCAGAAAGTTGACGGTGCATTCTGATGACAGCTAAGATTGAGAGCTTATCTAAAACCATGGACAAGAAAAAGCTCGACCAATTCAAAAAGAAACTTGAAGAGCGCCAGCAAGCCCTGCGCAAAGCGGTGAGCCGCACGGAAGAAGACGGCCGCATCGCGGACCAGGATTCCGCCCAGGACATTGCCGACCGCGCCGCGAACTCTTACACCAAGGAGTTCCTGTTCTCGCAAAGCAATAACGAACGGCAGCTGCTGCAGCTGGTGGAAAACTCTTTGTCGCGCATCCGTGAAGGCAGTTTTGGCGAGTGCGAAAGTTGCGGCAATGAGATCAACGCCAAACGCCTGGAAGCCGTCCCCTGGACCCGCTACTGCATTGAGTGCCAGGAGAAAAAAGAAAAAGGACAACTGGAAGAAGCTCGCGACTAACAAGACACCGCGGTGCTTGCGTTTGCCAGTTCAGGACACAAAAACAAAAAAAGGAGATGCATTACGCATCTCCTTTGATTTTTTGCACCGAAGGATATTCGGCTGAATATCAGTACAGGTGGAAGTCCACTTCGATATAAATGGCCACCGCCACCGGACGGCCATCTTTCTTGGCGGGATCAAATTTCCAGAGCTTCACGCCTTCAATCGCTTTTTCGTCCAGGCCCATGCCCAGTGAGCGGACCACCTGGGGGGAATGGACCCGTCCATCGGCGCCGACGATAACGTTGAGTCCCACCACGCCCTGGTATTTGGCTTTGCGGGCTTCTTCAGAGAATTCCGGTTCCGGCTGGTACAGCACGCGTGGCGAGGAAACGCCTCCGCCTACGTTGTACACGCCCGGGCCCACGCCTGGGCCGCCGTGTCCTGAGCCTACGCCACCGCCATCGCCTGAACCAATACCGCCACCAATGCCAATGCCGTTGGAAGGCGTCATGAGCTTAGACAGCGGATCGCCAATCTGATTGGATGTGGGGATCTTCAAGTCGGCAACCACGGTGGGTTGGACCATCAATTTGCTTTGCACCTGCTGCAACACCACCGGCGGAGCGAACTGCAGCTTGGCCGCCTTGGGAGGCGTACCGGTAGAGGCTTTAATTTTGCTCGCGTCTCCGCCGCCACCGCCGCTCGGTCCGGCTTTGCCAATGTTGCCCAGATACGGAGCCAGTTCAATGGACTCCAGCTTCATTGGAGGAATTACCTTGGGGGCCACCGAAACGTGCAGCAGCCACAGGATCAAACCGATGATCGCTGTGTGCGTAACGGCTGACAAAAGAAAGTTTTCCGGACGGACCTGGTACGTGCCGTAGCCGCCGCCAAAGAGCGAAGGCATAACAGCTGCATCAGCCGCGGAGACCTTGGCGAATTTCACCACGGACTGCTGCTGCGATCCCGGCGGGGTCTTTCCCGGAGAACTGGGCGGTATGTTCTTATCAAGCGAAGACATTGTGATCTATCCAGTATAAGACGTCTTGGCGTGAAAAAAGGTTTCACGATGGTGCATAGGTCTAAAGTGTCAATTTACTTCGACTTGCCCGGAACTTGACCAATTATCGGTGCACCAGAGAACGGAAGAAGGAACCAATCTTGCCGAAAAAACCCTTCTTTTCTTTCTTTTCCGCAGACGTTTCAGGCGCAGACTCCACTTTTGCATTGGTCACCGGAGTTGGCGCGGCGGAACCCTGGACGACGGGGTCAACCTTGTCCGGCAAAAAATAATTGTTGGGTAAAGTGGAAAATCGGATTTTTGCCACGCTGTAAGGCTTGGCGCTGCCCCTGGCGCTGAACACGAACGGTGTTTCCACTTCAACATGGACTTGTCCCGGACGCTCCGGCGGCAACGTGGCGGAACCGGGCATGGTTGACGAAGTTGGCGGAGGGACCTTCACGGGATTCTGCGGCAGGGGTTGCGGCGGAGCCTGGCCTGCAACCAGCATCGTCGGCTGCCCTTGCGGACATCCACACTCCTCTTTCAATTCCCCACGAACGGTTACTTTTCCGCCCTGAAAGACCACTGACTCATTGGCTTTGACTTTGTAAATCGCCGCGCCCAGCAATTCTGAAACACTGATTTCCGCCGTGTTCCCCGGCAGCGGCTTCACGCAGGTATCGCCTTTTTTGTTCACACCCAGGGCCACGTGAAAGGCGCCAGGACCAATAAAATTCACGCTGAAGTCAGGAGTGATCAGCAGATCGGCAACGCGCTGGTTCAATCGATAATCCAGTTCCAGCGTGCCGGTGCCCATGGCAAACATCAGTCCGGCAGTATTGCTGCTGGTTACGCTGAGACTGCTGCGCGGACAGATACGCACCTGGCCGCCACGATACAACCGCAACCGCGCCGCGGCCACGCCGGCTGAGAGCTCTGAACCCGTGACCACGCTCATGCCGCCCGTGGAGACAGGTTGGGCCGCGCCCGTGTCCGACGCATAAAGTTCGCCGACTGGCGCCTGACCGGGAGACTGGGCTAAACCGCCCATTGGCAACAGCAAGGCCGCCCACATAAAAAGATACCGACTGCATTTCATGGTTTTCAAAAGGGTACCAGAACGGGACGGGCCTTTCCTTAAAAAAATCCCGCGAATGGGTGCGCCTTTGGGCACGTTTTCCGGAGTATGAACTTGTAAAGCGCCTAAGGATATTTACCTAGAAGTTTTACCAAGCAGCATTGCTCAGCGGCCGTGGCTTGCGATTCGTCCTCTGGGAATCTTTGCCTTAGTAATCTTTGCCTTAGGATTCTTCGCCCACAAAATCGTAGTGGTCAATGGCCACGGCTACGCCTTGTTCGTCGCCGTTGCGTTCCACGCGCACGATGCGTCCACGGCAATGGACGCGCACCGGGTCGGTCAACGTAATTTCCGAAGGCAGCGTCATGATGAACTCAATCGGCGCACCCTGAACCATCTCCGAGCCAACCACAATGAACACGCCACGGGAACTTACGTCGCGCGTGCGGCCGGCCGCTTCCAGTTTAGCGTTGCCTAACCGCTTCACGTTCACCGGCAAGTCCAGCGCAAAACGCCGCATCGATCGCCTGTCAGATCGCGATTGCGTCATTCCGGCCTCCAGCATAGATGCCATTGCAGGAATTGTAGTCCAATTGGGTTAAATGTTGGGGCAAAACGTCTGCGCAGTTACAGGCCCAAAAAGTTCTTCAACAGCAACCGCCCGGATTCCGTGAGCACGCTCTCGGGGTGGAACTGGACACCTTCAATCGGATACCGGCGGTGGCGCAGCCCCATGATCACGCGCGTGCCGTCTTCATCATGCGTTTCCGCGCTGATCTCCAATTCGCTGGGCAAGTCTTTTTCGGCGACGATGAGCGAGTGATAGCGCGTGGCCGTAAGCGGTTGCGGCATGTCCTTGAAAACCGTCCGGCCATCATGCTGGATCTTGCTCACCTTGCCGTGCATGATCTGCCGCGCGCGGACGACGTTCCCACCGAAAGCCGCGCCCAGGGCTTGATGTCCCAGGCACACGCCGAGGATCGGCTTCTTGCCGGCAAAATACTTGATGAGCTCAATGCTAATGCCGGCTTCCTGCGGAGTACACGGTCCCGGAGAAATCAAGATGTGTGTGGGCTTCAGCTCTTCAATCTGTTCGACGGTCACTTGATCATTGCGGCGAACTTCCGCTCTCTCGCCCAACTCGCCCAAGTACTGGACCAGGTTGTAAGTAAACGAATCGTAGTTGTCGAGGACGAAGA
This sequence comes from Acidobacteriaceae bacterium, assembly GCA_025357215.1. Taxonomy (GTDB): domain Bacteria; phylum Acidobacteriota; class Terriglobia; order Terriglobales; family Acidobacteriaceae; genus Angelobacter. The sequence goes on from JANXPR010000581.1 coordinate 9,832, forward strand.
TCATGGAGTCTCGGTGACTACAGAAAGTTTAACAGCAGCACAGCGGCGCCGTTGATCGCCCGTCCGCTCTCTACGGAACTGGCCGTTTGAAAACCAACACCTTGGGAGTGAACGTGTACACCGTTTCTCCATTCTGGTTCAGCGCGGTCAAGCGCATTTTCACTAGCGCCTGGTTCGGCTTGGAGCGTGACGGCACGATCTCCAGAACCTCGCTTTCAACATGCAGCGTGTCGCCGGGGCGAGTGGGCTGGGGCCAAGCCAGCTCTCCGCCCAGACCGATAATGCCGTTGGCCAAAGGCACGCCGCCCAACACTGACAAGCGCATGGCGACCGCAGCTGTGTGCCATCCACTGGCTGCGAGTCCGCCAAAGATGCTGGCCTTGGCTGCCGCGTGATCCAGATGAAATGGCTGCGGATCAAATTCAGCGGCAAAGGATTTGATGCGAGCTTCATCCATCAGATAATCGCCGGACGTGAACTTTTGTCCGACGTGCAAGTCTTCGAGGTACAAGCCGCTGGGGCTTTGGGCTGGCTGACCTGCAATTGCTCTTTCACTCATTGCCTTCTCCCGTTGCACTTCTTGCTCCAAGTCGCATCTCGTGGGTGACCTCGCGCCTTACGCTTTTGCTTTTCCGATCACGGCGCGATATCGGCGATCCCGGCGATTGTTCTTTCCGCGTCCTCTGCAGTAAAAGCCCCTATTTCGCCGCTTTCAAGAACGTACCTGCATCCAGTTCCTTGAACGCTTGTTGCAGCTGTTCTTGCGTGTTCATCACGATGGGCCCGTACCACGCCACGGGTTCTTGCAACGGCTTGCCGGAAACCAGCAGAAAACGAATGCCTTCGTCGCCTGCCTGGACCGTGACTTCGTCGCCGCTATCGAAGAGCACGAGTGACCGGTTGCCGGCTTCCTTGACCGGAACAATCTCGATTCCCGTGGCGCCTTCCGTGGGAACTCCCTGCGGCGGCGATGCGTTGCTGAACTTGCCTGATCCCGCAAACACGTAAGCGAACGCGTGGTTTGAAGTTTCCACCGGCAAGGTTTTGCGCTTGCCCGGCGGCACCGAAACATCAATATAAGTAGGATCGGTGGCGATCCCTTCCACCGGACCGCGCTTACCCCAGAAGCTTCCGCACACCAGGCGGACGCGCGTGCCGTCATCGTCAGTGATCTCCGGAATCTCGCCGGACTTTACTTCCTGGTAGCGCGGCGGAGCCATCTTGAGCGCCGAAGGCAAATTGGCCCACAACTGGAAGCCGTGCATGCGCCCGTCCGGGTCGCCTTTGGGCATTTCCTGGTGGATGATGCCACTGCCGGCGGTCATCCACTGGACGTCGCCGGCGGCAATGGCGCCGACGTTGCCCATGCTGTCTCCGTGTTCCACGGTGCCGGCCAGCACGTAAGTAATGGTCTCAATCCCGCGATGCGGATGCCACGGAAACCCGGCCAGATAGTCCGCTGGCTTCTCATTGCGGAAGTCGTCCAGCAACAAGAACGGATCGTAGTCATGGGTGTTGCCGAACCCAAACGCCCGGCGCAGATGCACCCCCGCGCCTTCCAGCGTGGGCTGGGACTGGATGACTTTTTTTACAGGGCGAATGGACATGATGGCCTCCGGGGTTCAGGTTTGATGACCACCTATAGATGGTACAAGGCGGGCGAAGGATGCGGGAACCGGAGCGGATTGAAGAATTAGTTTGATATCAAAGGAGTTGCGCGCGTCGTTCCCATTGGATCTCCGAGAACATCTTGCGCAGGCGATTGCCCCTGAGTGGATTCACCATAGCGACAAAGCTCACCCGGCCGGCCAGATGGGCCCGAAAATCAGGGTGTGCTTCGCGGTTTTGGCTTTCCGGGCCAAACCGGACGCAGTTGGTTAGGATCGCTTTAAGGCAGTCGAAGTCTGAACGCCTGACGTTCACACGCTGGTTGGTAACCAAGCCGGCCAGATGTTGCCGCACGCCCTGAGGCATGATGCGAGTCTTGCGGTGATGCACGGAAAAGCCTTCGCCGCACAGGATTGCGGCAACGTGGGTTGAGAAACGCGTGACTCCGCGTTCGAATAAATCATCTCCGGAGAAAGCAAGATCGTCCGCATAGCGCGTGTACGTAGCTCCCACCGATTTCGCCAAGCCAGCGAGCCGGCAATCCATGCGATACGAGAGAAGATTAGCAAGCGCAGGCGACGTGGGAGCGCCTTGCGGTAGATGAGTGGGCGAATACAAGGCGCGCGCGTCAGCGCGCGATTCCCAAAAATGCAAGGGATCTTCACCAAAGGCTTCCCTGGTCCAGACATCGCGGGGGGTTGCGGTGGTGCAGATGCCGGCAAGCCGGTTAGCGACGGATTCGGGGTATCCCGAGGTGCGGAAGAACGCCTGCACTCGGGCTGCGCCGAACGAAGGGAAAAAGTCACGCACATCCATTCGCAGCACGACGCGCCGTCCCACGTGAGGAGCGACAAAAGTCTGGATTGATCGTCCCTTGCAGAACCCGTGTGCCGCAGAGTGGACGGGTATCTTGTCCAGAATATCGGCCAAGATGCGGCGTTGCAGCGCTTTCAGACGTGGCTTGGGCGCTTCAATCAAACGGATACTGCCAGACTGTTTCGCCAGAACCGTGTAGACGTAGTGGCGGAGTTTCGGGTCACGGTTTGTATATTGCAATCCCCTGAGATCAGCGAACCATTCCAATTCGCCAGGAGTTACCCCCAGCCACGCCGCCAGGTCTCCGGTGGATGCCATGGGCAGGAGATTCCATGATGCCGCTGCTGCGACAGGGCGCATTTGCTGCGGCTCGGTCAACCAGTGTGCGACCGACAATCTTGCGGCGTGTTTTGACCAAAACCGCCGAAACCTGAGGTCCTGCTGAAGAAATTCAACGACGTCCTGGCGCCGGGGACGCGTGCGGCCGGCGAACACGCGAACATAGCGCCGTGCAACCGGCGGCAGCCAGCGCCAACGCTTGCCGAGGAGTTGGGTGCACCGCGCAACGATCTGATTTGCGGTTGGTTCGCCGGCAAGAAAGGAACTGGCTAGAACCTTCAATAAGAGCGGCCCTTGCATGATGAAGACGGCGGAATGCTCCAACGAGTCTGACCTTGCTTGAGCGTAACCGCGCGTCAGCGCAGAGGAGATCAGGCGACGAAATCCGAGGTATGCACGATTCCCTGGGGTAACCCCAGAGAGGCATTGGAGCCGAGCCCGAAAGCCCGATCCAAGCCAAGCTTGAAACACCCCGCCGCAGCAAATCATAGCAGCCAGAGCCTGATCTGCGAGTTGACCATTGAATTACGGAAGGGCTGCGCCTCGAGCACTCAATCAAAGCTGCCGAAGGAAAAACACAAGATGTGGGGTTGAGCGAATTGGGCACAACTATTTGTGGGGTTGATGGCTCGCGGCGAAGTGATCATATCAACTTTTCGCTTGATATTCTCTTGGCCCTGTGGTACGATAAGTCATTTATTTACAGCTTGTTAGGGTCGCATAGGAGGTAGCGGGCGATGTTGGCGATTCGATGGAAAATGCCGCTGGCCGGAGGCGTTATTGCGGGGGTATCGCCGGGGATGAATCGTGTAAGTCTATATTTTTCGGGGATGAAGTGGGGAGGGGTAGGCCGCGCGAAAGCGCGGCATCGCCGTGATCGCCGAGATCGCGCGTCATCGCCGTAATCGGGGAACCAGAAAGGCGAGATTCGGGGAACTGGCTTTCCTGGGAAGAAAAAAATGGGCGAGCAATATGCTAACCGACTAGCATCCTCCACGTCCTATAGCTGGCTAGGAGAAAATCTTTGGGCAAACATCCGAATGACCGTCTACAGGGCACGCTGGACCTGCTGGTGTTGAAGTCGCTGGCCAGCCGTGGAGCGATGCACGGATACGGCATCACTTGCCACATCAAACAGGTAGCCGGCGAGACGTTGCGCGTGGAAGAAGGATCGCTCTATCCGGCGCTGCACCGCATGGCGCAAGAAGGCTGGATCAGCGCGGCCTGGGGCGCGAGCGAAAACAACCGGCGCGCGCGTTTTTATTCGATCACCGATGCCGGACGCAAACAACTGTCGGCAGAAGAACAGCGGTGGAGTGAGTTGACGGCGGCGGTTTCCAAGGTGATGGCCACGAGTCACTAGCAACAGAGCTGCTAGCTCCTAGCGACTAGCTGCTAGGAAAGGCGGGCGTTTGGTATTTGGTATTTGGTATTTGGTTTGGATTTCGCTAGCTGCTAGTAGCTTGCGAGCGCGACACACATGGCCTGGCATCACCGCATCTTCAACACGCTTCGCTCCAACAACCTGCAACGCGAGTTGGACGAAGAGTTGCGCCTGCATCTCGACCTGCGCATCGCCGACTTGCAACGCCAAGGTTTGAGCGCCGAAGACGCCCGCTACGAGGCCACCAAAGATTTCGGAAATTTTTCATTGCAAACGGAGAAAACCCGCACCATGGACATTAACGCCTGGATGGAAAGCCTGATCAAAGACGTTCGTTATTCGTTGCGGCAATTTGCGCGCACGCCGGTATTTACCGCCGTCGCCGTGGCGTCACTGGCGATTGGCATTGGCGCCAACACCGCCATCTTCAGCGTGATGAACACGGCGTTGCTGAAAGCTTTGCCGGTGCAAAATCCGCAAGAGCTGGTGATGCTGACCAATCCCAACCGTTCGGGGGTTTCCATCGGCATGAGCGGCGGAGAACGTTCGCTGCTCACCTACCCTGAGTACCTGACCTTGCGCAGCCAGAACACTACGCTGGCCGGCCTGATGGCCGTGGAGTCCGAGATGGACAGCCAGCAAGTCCACGTTGCCGGGAACGCGCCGGAAGATGCCCACTTGCGGCTGGTGACGGAAGGCTATTTCTCCCTGCTGGGCGTGGACCCGGCCATCGGACGCGTATTCAATGATTCGGACGCCATGGCGGTGGGCGGCGATCCGTACGCGGTAATCAGTTATGACTACTGGCAAAAGCGCTTTGGCGGCAAGACCAACGTGCTGGGAACTCCCATCCGCATCAATAAAACGGCGTTCACGGTGATTGGCGTGGCGCCCGCGGGGTTCCATGGTGAGTCCGTTGGCGATAAGCCGGACATGTGGTTGCCCATGCTGATGCAGCCCTTGGTGATGCCCGGCCGCGAATGGCTGGAAGACCCCCACGCCGAAGGTTTTCAAAAAGTAATGTGGCTCCACGCGATCGGGCGCTTGAAGCCGGGCATGACGGTGGCCCGCACACAGACGGAAATGGACGTTCTCTTCCGCGCCATCATTGAGAGCAGTTATCCCCCGTCGATGTCGCCAGAAGCACGCAAGCGCGCGCTGGACCAGAAGATAAAAGTGTTTGCGGCCAGCACCGGCCGTTCGGCGGACGCGATGCCTTCCAACAGCAATTGCTGGTCTTGCTGGGTGCGTCCGGCGTGGTGCTGCTGATCGCGTGCATTAACGTTGCCAACCTGCTCATTGCGCGCGCTTCCGCCCGTTACAAAGAAGTTGGAGTGCGGCTCTCCATTGGCGCTTCGCGCTGGCGGCTGGTCCGCCAGTTCCTTACGGAGAGTCTCATACTCTCCGCGCTGGGCGGACTAGCTGGTCTCTTCGTCGCCTGGGGTGCGGCCAAAATACTCGTGATCATGATGGCCATGACGACTGATCGCGATTCCCTGGCGCTCAGTGTTTCCCTTGATATGCGCGTGCTGGCCTTTACCGCCGGGGTCACACTGCTCACCGGACTCATTTTCGGACTGGCGCCGGCCATCCGCGGCACGCGAGTGAATTTAAATGACAGCCTGCGTGATGGCGGTCGTGGCAACACTAGCTCGTCCGGACGCCTGAACCTGGCCAAAGGATTGGTCATCGCACAAGTGGCATTGTCCCTTCTGCTGGTTGTCGGCGCCGGACTGCTGCTGCGGACGCTTTGGAACTTGCAATCTTCAGACCTGGGTTACGCGCGGGAAAACCTGCTGGTAATGAGTGTGGACGGCGTGACTGCCGGCTACACGCCAGCTCGCCTGGCGCCGCTATGGAACGAATTGTCTGACCGCTTGCGCACTTTGCCGGGAGTTCGCGGCGTTACTTATTCGCAGAACGGACTGTTCTCTGGAAACGAATCCGCGGACCGCGTGGAGGTGGAAGGCTTCACGCCGCGTGAAAACAAAGAACGTGGCTCACGCTTTGACATTGTTGGCCCGGGATATTTTTCTACCCTGGGGATTCCGCTGATCCTGGGCCGCGAGGTGGGCGCGCAGGATACGGCGTCCGCGCCGCACGTTTGCGTAATCAATGAGGCCTTTGCCAAACGCTTCTTTGAAGGACGCAACCCCATTGGCTTGCACGTCACCGAATCGTTCGCCGACCAGAAAAATCCCATGGAAGTGATTGGCGTAGCGAAAAACTCGCGCGACCATGCTTTGCGCGACGACGTTCCAGCGCGCTTCTTCATCCCCACTGAACAAGGTATGGACGGCCCTCCGCCGGGAGTAACGTTTGAGATTCGTACGGCCAGCGATCCGAACCAGACAGCTCTGGCCGCGCGCAAAGCCATTTTGGCGGTGAACGGAGATTTACCGATTGACAATACTCATCCGCTCACGGAAGTGGTGACGCGCATGAACGCGGAGCCTCGCGTGATGGCGCGGTTATGCGCGGCGTTTGGCTTGATCGCGTTGCTGCTGGCGGCCACGGGACTGTACGGCGTGCTCTCTTACGGAGTAACGCGCCGGACCAACGAAATCGGTATCCGCATGGCCCTGGGCGCAGGACGCGGGACGGTGGTCCAGATGATTCTGCGCGAAACCGGCATCATGATTGCGTTGGGCGTGGTCATCGGGATTGCATTTACCGTGGGAATGACGCGGCTGATCGCGTCCAAACTTTACGGACTAAGCGCGCTTGATCCGTTGACGATCACGACGGCTGTGCTGATTCTGGCGATTGTCGCCATCATTGCCGGATACATCCCGGCGGCACGCGCGGCGAAAGTGAATCCGGTAACGGCGTTGAGGCATGAGTGAAAAAGCAATTGGCAACTAGCAATTGGCAATTAGCTAAACCTGCTTTCTTCTGAAATCCCGAGCGGAGCGATGGACCCCTATCGCGCCGTTGCAGCCCGAGGTTTCACGGATGTGTCGCCAAGCATGATCGCGACAAAGAGGCTTACGGCTTTTCGCCAGACATATGGTGGAAAACGCGAACAGCAGCGGAGCAGATTCCTCGCGGCACTCGGAATAACACGTCAGGGTGGAAACGGTTTAGGCAGTGGAAACGTCTGGCCAATTGCTATTTGCCAATTGCCAGCTGCTTACTCGTACGCTAGCGCGTCAATCGGATCTTTTTGCGCGGCCTTGTACGCGGGATAGATGGCGCCCAGCATCGCTCCGCCCACGGCAATCACGGTGGAGTAAAACGCCCAGGTCCAACTCATGGGCAGCACGCGCATCGTGGGGAATTTATGAACCATGCCGATACGTCCCAGTTCGCTGATGGCAAAGCCCACCAGCACTCCGGTTACCGCCAGCAGCAGAGTTTCGCGCAGAATCACACGGATCACGTACAGCTTGGAGGCGCCGAGCGATTTCAAAATCCCGATTTCCCGTGTGCGTTCCATCACCGCGGTGTACATGGATTGAAAGATCACGATGAAACCGATGATCACCGCAATCCCAATCACTACTTTAATCACCGTGGAAAGGCCGGGAATGTTGTCGGCGGTCATCAACTCCAGCCATTCGCGCGTGGAGGTGATATTGAAGTTGGCAAATGCGTCCGTGGCTTTCAGTTGTTGCACCACATCGGTATCGTTCTTGTCGTTATCCAGCTTCACGTAAAAAACGCTGGCTTTGCTTTGGTTTCCGGTCAATTCCTGCAAGGTGTTAATGGGGACGTAACGGCGGCTGCCGCGACCGTGCGGTATAACGCCGCATACGCGAAAATCATGGTTGAGAACGCTTACCGTGGACCCGACGCGGACTTTGTTGCCGTTGGCATAAATATCGTCCACGATCATGTCATAGGGTTCCTGAAAAGGTCCGCCTTTCAGGTAACGCAATGGGCCGCCAATGGACTCAAAGGATTTCAGGTCAATGCCGTTCAACACTTCAATGCTGCTCAGGCTCACTGTGGTCTGCATAACCACGGGAGCCACGGCCACTACGTGCGGCTGCTTGATGAGCACATCGGCGTATTTCACGGAAGCCGGAGCGGCGGAGAATGCCGCGAAGTTGGCCGAGCCCGGCGGACGGACGATCACATCGGCGCCCAGGCCTTTTTGGCGTTCCTTGCTGTCGTCCAGAATGCCCAGCATCAGGCCCACGATCAGCAGGATCAACGTGACTTCAATGGCCACGGCAAAAATACTGATGATGGAACGAATGGGGCGATGGGCCAAATTGGCCACAATCATTTTGTTCATGGGACCGTTCTCAACGCAAAATTTTAAGCGCTTACCGGCAGGCTGACCGGCGCGGACAATTCTACTGCGGCTTCTTGGTGTCTGCTTTCAATTCGGCTTCGCTGGGAATTCTGGCGGCCTTCTGGTCCACGTTGATCAGAGTTGAGCCCGGCGGTTGCGCAACTTCAAACTGGTCGTCGCCCAGGGGAAGGTTGATGCTGGCTTTTTCCACCGTCAGTTTGATCGAATATTCTTCCACCGGGCGCTGGATCTGGATCACGCCCGGAAACTTTGTATCGGCTTCTTCAGTAAAGACGGGAACCGAATAGTCATAGCGCGCTATCGTCACCAACTGGCCCTGGCGATCATAAAGATATTGTTCGTGCGGCATCAGGTCGTCACGGCTGAACACGATCCGTCGCGAAAGATAAGAGCCGGCTTCGTCCTTGCTGATTACGAAAACCACGTAGTTCGGACGCAAAGCTTCCTTGTGGGTCTTGGGATCTTTCACCACATCAACGCTTTGTTCCAGCACGGCCACTTCGCCCGCGGCGTGGTCCACCGGTTTGATCAACAAGGCGTCCAGCACGTGTTGCGGACGCATGTTTTCCAGCGGCTTCTCGGATGGATGCGCCACTTCGTTCGATCCCACAAAATATTTGCTCGACGAAGGCGAGTTGAAAGCGGCGGAAAACGTTTTGCCTTTGCTCACCATGTCCACGATGCGGTTCCCCACCACGGGAGCGCGCACAATCATGTGTAGCATCTCCGGCTTGCGCACCAGCACGTACCCGCTTACCTGGCGGTAGTCGGTGACAATGCCTTTTCTCTCGCCGCCCGTGGAAAGGTCCATCTCCACGGTCAGCTTGAGCGTTTGCAAATGCGCGGCAGTAGCGTCAAGGTTCGCCAGCAACTGGTCCAGGGACGCTTCCTTAAGCGTGGACGAGCTTACCAGGCGCCGTTGAGTCTCATACTGGTTCTTTACCGCACAGCCCGTAAGTGACAGCGCAGCACAAATTAGAAGGACGATCTTAAATCGGGACGAAAATTGCATCTGTCTATTGATTTCCAATAAAGCTAAAAGTTGCTTAATTAGTATATCGAACAGCTGCCCTATTCGTTGCGTGGAAGAAGCGGCAAAGCGTGACATGTTGCGACAAATTTTGGCGGAAAAGACCTTAGCCAGGGGTATTTTAGCGGTTTACGGCCGGGGCCAAGGCCTTGCGGTAGGCGGCCACGTTCCGGGCATGCTCGGCGGACGTCCGGGAGAAATTGTGCTGGCCGTGGTTGTTGCTTACAAAGTAAAGATATTGCGTACTGGCCGGATGCAACGCCGCCCGCAGTGACGCTTTCCCCGGATTACAGATCGGCCCCGGCGGCAAACCGGCGTTCTTGTAGGTGTTATAAGGCGAATCGTAGTTCAGGTCAGACCGGTAAATGGTCCCGCGATAGCGGTCCGCCAGCAGCGCGGCATAAATCACCGTGGGGTCAGTCGCCAAGACCATGTGCTTTTCCAGACGGTTGTAAAACACGCTGGCTACTTCCGCCCGCTCGGCATCCACTCCGGTTTCTTTTTCGATAATGCTGGCCATGGTGACGTTGGCGTGGAAATCATCTTTCAGCCCGGCGTCGCGCGCCTCCTGGCGGAAACGGTGCACCATGGCGGCGGCCATGTCATGCAAGGTCTGCGTGCGGGTAAAGCGGTAGGTATCCGGGAAGAGGTAGCCCTCAAGGCTCGGTGCCTGGGGATCAATGTCATGGACGAGCGAAACGTCCTTTTTCACTACGCTCAGGAATTCGTCGCGTGAACCCAGCCCGGCATCCTCGACCGCGCCGGCGATATCGAACATGTTGAAGCCTTCCGGCACCACCAGCAGGTGGACGTAAATATCACCACGCGCCACGCGGTCATACACTTCGCGCACCTTGGCCGGATGGTCAAAAGAATATTCCCCAGCCTTCAGGTTCTTGTGGCCTTGCACGTAATGCCAGAACAGAAAAGCATACTGGTTGCGGATGATCCCGGCCTTCTGTAGGTCGGCTGCGATGTGCCGCGCCGAAGAACCTGGCTTGAGCTGCACAAACCGTTCCTGCGTGGGACCAGCAGGCACATAGAGACCGTAAGCCAGCAATGCTGCGGCCACGATCAATACGATCACTACGGCTCTGAACAGGAACTTGAACATTGGTCTCTTGGGATTCGGTCCGCGTTTCGGTTTCTTAACACTCATATTTTACTTGGATGCGCTTAATTCCACGGCATCATGAGTGCTAGACCGCCGATTACAGAGGACATGCACCCGCGGAGGACGGATTTCAAAGGGCGCATGAACTCGCGCTCGAAATACCGAAGCTTATATCTTGACGTTGCTCCAGCGCCGGAGGCGCGAAATTATGTAGCCCAGCGCGTGAGCGCTGGGTAGGCTGCAAGAAAAGGGTAGAGCGCCGTAGGTGCGACACGCCGAATCTTTACAATTCCAGATGCAGCCTGAATCCCAGCACCGTCACCGGACCGCGGTCCTTGTTATAACCGGGATGCGCGACAAACTGCACGTCCGGGCCGAACGAAACCCCGCGGGCGATTCGCGCCGTGTAATAGGCTTCCAAAATGTCTTCGCGGGCATACGTCAGGCGACCATCACCCAACAAAAACCCGTTGCCGCCCAGCGCCAGATACTGCTGGTGGACCTTCGAAATCCCGTGCGTCAAGAACGTAACGCCGAGTCTGTCTGACGCCCGGTGCGCTGACTTGAGCCGCCAGTCGCCACCGATCTGCACGGACTGGTTGACCTCAGTGTAGGCAAAGCTTTCGTTCTGGCCTTCGTCCCAGCCGACGCGGCCGAACGCGCGCACCGTGTCCGTAAGCTCGTGTTCCATGTTCAGGCCAAAGCCGTATTTGATGCGGCCTTGTTGGCGATGCGCTTC
>JANXPR010000500.1 GCA_025357215.1 Acidobacteriaceae bacterium
GCGGCACGGAAGGCGTCGGCATCCGCGATTTCAACCCCGCCCGAATATGTAACCGATTGGTTTCTCATTACGCGTAACCATACAGTTACACGATTGCGACTGTCAAGAGTTTTTTTTGAGGGCGGAAAAATATTCTTCCAGGCGACAAAAGCGACGAGAAGACCCAGTTCGTCGTAAGAACTCCCTGGGGCAGCATGGAAAAGGATGCTCCGTCGGGATCATTCGACGCGCCCTCATGCCGTGTACGGCACTCGAGCTTGCTCATGATGACAGAAGGTTGGAGACAAGTGCTCCTGAGAATTTTTGCATGACGCAGACAAGACGCAGAAACGAGTACCACCAAAAAGTCCCTCGCGAACGGAGGCTACCGTCCGCGAGGGGGTTGGAATTAGCTACTCGTAGCGCAATGCGACTAAAGGATCGACGCGCGCGGCACGGCGTGCGGGAACATAGCAGGCGACCAGGGCCACCGCCGTTAGTACTCCGACCACGCCGAAGAAGGTGAGCGGGTCATGCTGGGTCACGCCAAAGAGCATGCCTTCCAGCAAACGGGTGGCGAGTAGCGTGGCTACAACACCAAGCACGATGCCCAGTGATGTAAGGGCCAAGGCGTGTTTCATGATCAGCTTAAGCACGTGACCCGGCTGCGCGCCGAGGGCCATGCGAATGCCGATTTCGCGCGTGCGTTGCGAAACCAGATAAGCCAGAACGCTGTAGAGTCCAACCGAAGCGAGGACCAGGGCCAGCAAAGCAAGAGAGCCGAACATCCAGGTTTCCAGGCTCGCGTCCTGAATGTTCTGGGCGATCACGGTGTCCATGGTGCGGGGATCAAAGAATGCCAGGGAGCCGTCAATGTCGCGCAGGCGTCCGCGGACTCCGGCCACTACGCTCTCCGGAGAACCGGTGCTCTTCACGGTGAGAATCGCGCCAAAGCTGGAAGAATCCTGGTTGAGAGGCAACGGAAAATAAGCCTGCGGCGTCGGCAAGGAACGGGCGCCGAACTGTTTTACGTCGCCGACGATGCCCACTACCTGAAGAGACAATCCAGCGCCCTTGAACGTTTTTCCGACCGCTTCCTGGTTCGGCCAATACATACGTGCCATGGTGGAGTTGACGATGGTTGAAACGGTAAGCTCCGGTGGAACGGAAGTCAGCGCGGGGTTTTGCTTGTATAGCTCGACGAGTTTCAAATTGATGGCGGCGGCACGCTCCATATCGGCCGGGGTGAAAATGGCGCCGCGCTTCAGCGGAATTCCCATGGTTTTGAAATACCCGGGGGAAACGTAGTTGAACTCAACCAACTGGCTGGCATGCGCCGGGTCCTTGTCGCCGGGCACTTCAATGGAGCCGTTCCATCCGCCTTCCGGCGGAATCTCAGTAGACAGCGCAGCGGACTGGACTCCGGGGAGGCCGTGAACGTCCTGCAAGAGGCGGTCGCAAAAGCGGCCACGCGCTTCCTGCGTGGGATACTTTGCATCCGGCAAAATGAGCAGCCCGGTCATTACGTTTTGCGGATCAACACCAAGATCGGTGCGGTTCATGCGAACGAAGCTGTGCAACAACAAGCCGGCAGCCACCAGCAGCACCAACGACACACTAAGTTCGGCCACCACCAGGCCGTCACGCAGCAGGCGGGTAAAACGGGACGCATTCACCACGGTTTGCGAGGTGGATTTGAGCTCTTCTCCCAACTCCGCTTTGGCGGCCTGGAACGCCGGCGCCAGTCCAAACACGATTCCAACCAACAAGCTGAGTAAGAACGTAAACAGCAAGACGGTTTGATCGATCTGGATGGCGTTGTGCCGCGGGATGGGAAGCTGCTGGGATGCTTCCATCATTTTTACCAGCCATACGCCGGCAGCAAGTCCGATGAGGCCGCCGCTAAGGGACAACATCACACTCTCAGTAAGGAGTTGACGAACCACGCGGCGGCGGCTGGCGCCGAGCACCGCACGGAGCGACATTTCTTTTTGACGTCCGGTGGCTTTAGCCAGCAGAAGATTGGCAACGTTGGCGCACGCGAGCAGCAGTACAGCTCCTACCGCAGCCAGAAGCAACAGTAGTTTGCGCCGGTTGTTGCCGACGAGTTGTTCGGCCAGCGGTACGACTACGGCGCTGACTTTGTTGTTGGAGTTAGGGAACTGCTTTTCCAGACGAGCAGCAATCGTGGCCAAATCAGCCTGGGCCTGTTGCGGGGTGACGCCTTTCTTCAGCCGGGCCATCGCCAAATAGCCGTGCGTCCCACGGGGCGGCATGGCTTTCTCACTCATATCCAGTGGGATGAAAACTTCGGCGCGCAGAGGGAAACGGAACCACTCGGGCAGCACGCCAATCACAGAATACTTTTCATTGTCCAATTCCAGAGTCTGGTTCAGGGCGTCCTGGCGGCCGGCGAAGGACTTCAGCCAGAACCCGTAACTCAAAACCGCCACATGACGGTTAGCAGCCTGGTCTTCACCGGGAAGAAACGTCCGTCCAATCTGGGCCTTGACGCCGAGAACAGAAAAATAAGTGGCCTGCGTGGCCAGGGCCATCACCGATTGTGATTCGCCGTTGTGACTGCCGTTGATCGGACGCATGCCACGATAAAGCACGGAAGATTCCAGCGTTTGGTTTTGAGCTTGCCAGTCCAGGTAGTCAGGCGCGGCGAATGGATAGTTTCCCGGCGATGATTCGGTTTCCCAGAGGGCCACAAGGCGGTCCGGTTCCGCAACCGGGAGCTTGGCCAGCAGCACAGCGTTTACCACCGAGAAGATGGCGGTATTCGCGCCGATGCCCAGCGCCAGCGTGAGCACAGCAACAAACGTAAAGCCGGCATTCTTGCGCAACATGCGCGCGCCGTAGCGGACGTCCTGCGAAAGCGTTTCAAGAAAAGGCAGCCCGCCTTGTTCGCGATAGTTTTCCCGCGCAGCTTCCAGGCCACCAGTCTTCAGCAGCGCCTCGCGGCGCGCTTCTTCGGCGTTCATGCCGGAGCGAATGTTGTCGTCAATCTGCATCTGCAAGTGGGCCTGAAATTCGTGTTCCATTTCCCAATCGCGGCGGCGACGGCTGAACATCCCAGAGATTTTCAGGAACAAAGCGCGCAACGATCTCATGCTGGCTCCTTAGGCGAAAGGAAACGAGCCAGAATGGCGGTGGCTTGTTCCCAGTCCCGAGTTTCTTTCTTAAGCTGGTTCCGTCCGGCGCGGGTGAGCCGGTAAAAACGGGCGCGGCGATTGTTGTCCGAAACGCCCCAATCGGACGCAATGTAGCCTTCCTGCTCCAGTTTGAGCAGTTGCGGATACAGCGTGCCGTAATTGAGCTGCAACTGGTCGCCGCTGGTCTGCTCAATGCGGCGGGCAATGCCGTATCCGTGCTGCGGCCCCATGCTCTCCAGGGTCTTGAGCACCATTAGAGCCAGCGTTCCCTGCCAGACGTCAGTCTTTTCGCCCATGCCGAACTTCTCCTCTGGTATTCCCATAGGAATATACAAGGGCTCCTATGGGGAAGCAAGAGAAGACGAAGGGTTAGACCGGGAACGGAGAGAATGGACAGGGGAGAAATCGGGTGATCGCGCGTGATCGGATGATCCGGTGATCGGAAAACCGCAGGGAAATTTGGGAAACGGCTTCGCCCCCGGTCTACCGTTATGACGCTCCGCTCGAGAGCTGGGTGTCTGGTCAGCCTGGAGGGCTACGGACTGGCCACCCGTTGTGGCGCGCCCGTGGAACCGGACATGTCCTATTTCGCCGTTGAATATAAGGCGAACAAATGATAAACTAAAACACTTTGACTTTTAGTGGCTCGGCGCTTAAGCGGGTGCCGAAGGCCAAAGGGTGAAAGGCGTCCGTTTTTGCCCAGATGAAGCAAGTTTTGAGCGGTATGTGGGCCAGTTTGAGAACACATTTCGTGGGATACCCATGAATGAGATTGCCATAATCGGTGGAATTGCCCGTGAGCGCCGACATGGTACACGATTCGGAGAAAGCAGATTCCTCCCTTCGGTCGGAATGACAATTCTGAGAGAGTGTCGCTTGGGATGCGGCGTGTAAGTGCTTTAGATCTTGGGATGAAGAGGGAGGGGATACCTCGTCCGTGGTCTCTGTGATGGGAAAGGCCGAACACCCACCACTGAGACACGAGTCGCGGAGAAGAGCGCACGGCAAGAGTGCCTGTGCCACACAAGCATCGATTGGGATGAATCACGTAAGTGTTTTAGATCTTGGGATGATCAGAGGGGTGGACGGAACAGATTGAAGATTGCAAACATCGCCGAGATCGGAACGGCATCGGAATGAACAAATGGAAGACGTAAACAAGTTGTCCGAATTTGCCACGCTGCTTTCGTTGACCAGGGAGCGTGAAGCCAAATAGAATCGCGCCACGACCATTTAGATCGCCCCGCCGAGAGGAATTTCCATGCAGAAGAAGCTTTCGCTCCAACTCCTGTCCACCATACCGGCAGTTTTCTTTGCGCTTATCTTGTCAGGCAGCATTGCCGCACAGCAGAAGTCAGCCGCCGGAACTGTTGCGGCCGGATCGGACCCAACTCCGATGGCGCCGCCGAAAACAGCCACGGACGATATAAAAGACATCGTGCAGGGCGTGGAGATTGTTGACCACTACCGCTGGCTGGAAGACCAGGACGCGCCGGCGACGCGGGCATGGATCAAGGCGGAGAACGCTTATACCGATTCCATTATTTCCAAACTACCAGGACGCGCCGAGCTGGCCAAAAAAGTAGGCGCCCTGGTGAAAATTGACGCCGTGGGCATTCCGTTCGCTCGCGGCGATCGCTATTTCTACGGACGGCGCGCATCCGACCAGGACCAGTTCGTTCTTTGCATGCGCCAGGGACTGGAAGGCAAGGAAGAAGTGTTGATTGATCCGCTGCCCATGAGCCCGGACCACACCATTACCGTGGGTCTGTTAAACGCCACGCGGGACGGTAAGATTCTTGCCTACTACGTCCGCCAGGGGGGCGCCGATGAAGTACAACCCCATTTGTACGACGTGGATGCGCGCAAAGACCTGCCCGACACATTCCCCAAAGGGCGCTACAGCGGCTTTGCCGTGCTACCGGACAAGAGTGGAATCTATCTGACCAAACTCCTGCCGGAAGGACCGCGGGTGCTCTTCCACAAGATGGGAACGGACACATCCAGCGACACGGAAATCTTTGGCAAGGGTTACGCTCCGGACAAGATCATGGGTAACAGCGTCACGGACGACGGACGCTACCTGCTCATCACCATCAGCTATGGTTCGGCCGCTGAGCGCTCGGAAATCTATCTGAAAGACCTTCTCAAGCAGGGGCCGATCGTACCCATTGTGACGGACCTGAAAGCCGCTGTGTTTCCGGAAATTGAAGACGGCCGGATGTTTGTCCAAACAAATTGGAAAGCCCCGAAGTGGCGCATCATGGAAGTGGATATGGCCCATCCGGCTCCGGAAAACTGGCGCGAAGTGATTCCCCAGAGCGATGCCGTAATCAACAGCTTTTCACTGATCGGCGGCATGATCGCCGTTGAAATGAACCAGAAAGTGGTGGGCCGGATCAAACTGTATGACCTGCACGGCAAGATGGTGCGTGAGATTACTCCACCAACCCTGGGATCCATTGGCGGGCCGTGGGGAGAATGGAAAAGCAAGCAAGCATTCTTCACCTTTACCTCGTTCCATATGCCGCCCACGATCTACAGCTATAACCTGGCCGACGGCAAGCAGGCCGTATGGTTCAAACAAAACGTGCCGCTCGATCCGGACAAATATGAAGTCAAGCAGGTCTGGTTTACGTCAAAAGACGGAACCAAGGTCCCTATGTTCGTGGCCCACGCGAAAGGCTTGAGGCTGGATGGCTCCAACCCCACGCTGCTGACCGGGTACGGCGGTTTCAACTCCAGCATGACGCCTGGTTTCAGCGGTTTTGCGGCCGCATGGATTTCCAGCGGCGGAGTCTACGCCGTGCCCAACATGCGCGGCGGCGGCGAGTTTGGTGAAGATTGGCACCATGCCGGCATGCTGGAGAAAAAACAAAATGTCTTTGACGATTTCTTTGCCGCGGCAGAATGGCTGATCGCCAACAAGTACACGCAGCCTTCGCGACTGGCAATTCGCGGCTCCAGCAACGGAGGCCTGCTGATGGGCGCGGCCATTACGCAGCGTCCGGAACTTTTTGGCGCAGTGATATGCGGCTATCCGCTGCTGGACATGGTCCGCTACCAGAAATTTCTGGTGGCCAAGTATTGGGTGCCGGAATACGGTTCGTCCGACGATCCGCAACAATTTAAATGGCTCTATGCCTACTCGCCCTACCACCACATCAAACCGGGGACGAAATATCCGGCCGTGCTTTTCCTGACGGGCGACTCAGACACCCGCGTGGCCCCGCTCCATGCCCGCAAAATGACAGCGCTCATGCAAGCTTCCGGCTCAGACAAACCAATCCTGCTGCGCTATGACACTCAGGCAGGACACTCGGGAGGAACTCCGGCCAGCAAGCAAGTGCAAAATACGACAGACGAATTGAACTTCCTGTTCTGGCAGCTAGGCGCGAAATAAATTCCCGGGAGGCAACACCCGAAATCTTACCGCTGATGAACGCTGATGACGCTGATTGGAAAAAAGGTGTTTATTGAGGGTCGTCCCGGTGTCATTAAATTTGGAATGGGGCGGTTTGTTCGCGAGCAACCTAAGCGGACCATGCCGGACGAAGCCGTCCACGCGCTGAGTCCAGGTGCTGCAGGAGCATTCAGAGTTCTTAGGCGGGAGTGGATCATAAGCGGTTTGCCGCTAAGTGACATGATATTTGAGGGCGAGGCCGACTCGCGCGCCGAGCCCGCTCCTGCAGGAGCATTCACGTTGTTGCTTGGAAGATAGGCTGAGGCGGTGTGTCGCGAAGCGACCTGAGAAATGGAGCCGAAGAGGGGAGTTGAACCCCTGACCTACTGATTACGAATCAGTTGCTCTACCACTGAGCTACTTCGGCCCTGCGTATTCATTTTAAGAGACATTCACGGTCGCGTAAAGGCCATGTATTTTCGGCGGTGCACAGAAGAAATCTACCCACCGGGACATGAGGAAACCTAAACAGCATGGCAAGATTCAAGGTCATTGGTCTGGTCATGGTCATGGTCGCCTTGTTGATGGCCATCGCTCATTTCAGCGCGTCGAATCTATGGTTCTATCTTCTCTTTCCCGGCGAGGTGACTTCCTTGCTCATAACGGGCGGCCACGGAGGAACCAGGATGGAAGGAATAATGGCGCCGATTGCATGCTTCCTGGTCAACTCGCTGACGTATTTCTTGTTGCTCTGAGACGTTTTCGCACATCAGGAGCCGCGTCAGAAAGTAAGCATGAAGGCTGTACAGTCGCATGCTGCGGCGGGTTTATCTTTCGCCGCGTAAAGGCCGCGCTGGTTCAGTTACCTTGTGGCGTCGTCGCGTGAAGGGCGTAGTGCGCGGGCAAAGTCCTGGAGGTTGAAGATGAGCATGCCGGACGAGGCCAGCCCCATGATCACGATAATCAGCCAGAACCAAATGGGATGTTCTGCCCGCTGAACCACACCCAAGCGTACACCCTTAATTACTCCGCTCACGATCTCAATGACGGTTATCGCCAGGACAGCTCCGCCGATGCAGGCCAGCAATAGAGGCTCCGTTGCCTGGTCCGCACGAACACGAACTGGCGTGGTTAGCAGGCGTTGGTAACCAGGACGGCGGTAAAGCCAGCCGTGCAATACCATCAACAAAAATGCTGCAACAAAGATGGCGATGGCAAGAGTCATTTGGGCTCGATCAAGCAAGACAGAAGACAACTGCGTCAGGGTAACACGCAGGCCAGCCTTCGGCATCGGCGGACAGTGCTGCCGGCCGCAGGGTGAAGCGGCTAGACTCATGGGTGGTGGCGGAGCGGTGTAAGCACGGGTTACACCTTTGTTTTCCACAAGTTAATGCGCTTTACGCTTGCTATTTGCCCAACCGCTTCAGCATAATGGTCTGTATCTCTTTGAAGATACGTAGTGGCGCTTCTAAGGGCAAAGTGGAACGATATAGTCGAGAGGACGTTTTAAGAATCCTTCATATCACGGCGCGCCAGCTTGCGGGCTGGGAGAAAGCCGGACTATTCCCTGTAAAAGAGCTCTTCTCTTTCTTCGATCTCCTGCAAATTAAAAAGCTGGGCGACCTGCGCGCAAAACGCGTGCGCCCCGCGATGATCCGCGACTCGCTGCGCGCCATGCAACAGCAGGTTGCCGGGATGAAAAATCCGTTGCTGGAAACCAGCGTGTTCGCCAATCAGCAGCGCGTGGTCTATCGCCATAGCGGAACGTCCGTGGAGCCGCTCGCCGGACAATTCGTAATGGACTTTACCGACCGCGTGCTACTGGAGCAACCCAGGATCCACGCCATCAGCGCGGCGGAATCCGCCAGCGACTTCTTCGCCCGCGGCGTTTCGCTGGAAGAAGATCCCAAAACGCAGAACGAAGCGATGGACGCGTACAAAAAGTGCGTTGGTCTTGATCCCACGCACGCCGCCGCTTACATCAACCTGGGGACGCTTTGCTACAACCGCCATGACTACGTTCTGGCGGAGCGCTATTACCGCAAAGCCATTGAAGTGGACCCGCGCTATGCGCTCGCGTACTTCGATCTGGGCAACGTGTTGGACGAAACTGGCCGCTTGCCGGACGCCATCCGGGCGTATGAATCCGCGATTACGCTGGCTCCGACCTACGCGGATGCGCACTACAATCTGGCCCTGGCTTACGAAAAAGCCCGCCAGCCGCGCAAAGCTCTACAGCACTGGGAATCCTACTCCAAGCTGGACCACATGGGTCCGTGGGCCATGCATGCCCGCAACCAGGTAAAGAAAATTCTTGCGGCGGACTCGCTGAAGATGGTGGCGAAGAAGCAGTAGCCCGAAAAACCTTTTACCGCAGAAAACGCAAAGGCCGCGGAGAATCAAAGGCGCTTCTATCGCGCTCACGCGAGGCGGACAAACCTAGTAGGCCATCAGTATTCTCAGATCTCTAACGTTGTTCCCGGTAGGCCCGGTCTGGATCGCGTCGCCAATTTTTTCAAACAGCGGAAACGAATTGAATCCGGCGAAGTGCTGCGCAGGGTCGAGGCCCGCGGCGCGAACGCGCTCCAGCGTTGTCCCATCGGCGACGGCGCCGGCAGCAGGGCTCACACCATCAATGCCGTCCGTTCCGGCGCTGAGCACGGAAATATTTTCGCCTCCAATTTTCTGCGCGCAATAAAGAGCAAAGTGTTGGTTGCGTCCGCCAACGCCGCCGTTGGCCGGAACCTTCACGGTAACCTCGCCGCCGGAAACGATGCAGGCTTTCTCCGCGGACTGGCCAAGCTTGCGGACGCGGTCGAGGAGATAGTCGGCGGCTTTGGCGAAGTCCCAATCGTCACACGAGTGGTCGATCTCCACAGTAAAGCCTTGCTTTGCGGCGGCTGCGGCGGCTGCCTTCTCCGCTGTTTCGTTGGACAAAATCTTCCACCAGCGCGAGCGCACAAAAGCCGGATCGTCTTTCTTGGGTGTTTCCTCCAGAGCGCGGCGTTCGAATAGCTCACGCACCGATGCGGGAAAGTCCGGCAGCATTTTGTATTCGGCGGCGATGCGGTAGCAGTCGTCAACCGTGGAACTGTCTGGCATTGTGGGGCCGGAGGAAAGCGAATCGAGCGCGTTTTCGGGAACGTCTGAAACCAGGATGGAAACTAGTTGCGCGCCTTGCGCGGCGCGGGCCATGCG
This sequence comes from Acidobacteriaceae bacterium, assembly GCA_025357215.1. GTDB lineage: Bacteria > Acidobacteriota > Terriglobia > Terriglobales > Acidobacteriaceae > Angelobacter. The sequence continues at coordinate 9,739 of JANXPR010000500.1, forward strand.
TCCGCCTTTGGTGGCGGAAAGATGTTTGCGCACAGCGTTGATCTGCGCGATGGGCGCTCCGGAAAGCACGAGTGTTTTGTACGTGGCGATGAGGTCCGGGAGCGAGATTTCTTCGTCCACTGGCTTCTCTACTGCGGCCGAACCGCCGCCGCTAATAAGAAAGATGGCCAGCGATTGAGCGTTGAGCGCGTTGAGAGATTTCAGGATCGCTTCCGCGGCGCGGACGGATTCGGCGTTGGGCTGAGGATGCCCTCCGGCAAAGTAGCGATAGCCCGGGACCTGATGAGGATGTGGATTGGGATCGGCTACGATGCCTTGCAACGTGGAACCCACTTGCCGCGAAAGAAGCTCGGCCATGCGATGTCCAGCTTTGCCGAATGAAACGGCCAGTACGCGCGAGTATCCACTCAGGTCGTACAGGTCATCACAAACCCGCAGCACACCGCGCTTGTAATGAATGTGGCGATCAAATGCCGCACTGATATCGGCCTGGGCCAGAGTTTGCTGAAAGATATCGCGCAAGAGCGCCCGCAGGGATTCGCTGGTAGCCATTACTTGGCTTCCTTTATGGCTCCCTCAGGATTCGGAGCGGAAAGCGCGGCGTGCGCTTCTGGAAAAGTCCGCCCGGTCCAATCGCGGATCGCGGATTGCATTACGGGCAACTGGCCTTCAAAGAAATGGTCGGCGCCTTCCACCAAAACCAGTTCCTTTGGTTCGGTGAGACTGGCAAAGACTTGCCGCAACTCATCCGCCGGACTGTACTGGTCGCGCGATCCGCTGATCAACAGTTTGGGCTTGGCGCATTCTTTCAGAAACCCGTACGTATAGTGCCGGCCTTCCACGGCCACGGGCGTCCCCAGGGAGATCAGACCAACAACGCGATCGTCGTTGCAGGCGGCGCGGAGACCGGTGGCGGCGCCGAACGAAAATCCACAGAAGATGATAGGAAGATGGAATTGCGCGTCGAGCCAATCCAGCGCAGCGCGAGCGTCGTCAATCTCGCCGTGACCATTGTCATGCTGGCCTTCACTGAGTCCGGCCCCGCGGAAGTTGAAACGCAGCGCGGGAAAACCAAACTCATTCAGCGCCTTCATGGCGCGGTACACAACCTTGTTGTGCATGGTGCCGCCAAACAAAGGGTGCGGATGGCAAACCAGCGCGGCATGCGTCGGGTCCGGACGACCGGGGTTGAGCAGGGCTTCCAGGCGTCCAACCGGACCGGCGAGGAAGAAGGAATTGATTCCAGAGATCACAAGTAGTTTTTTACAGGAAAACCGGGAAATTCACCACGGAGACACGGGGGCACGGAAGAAGGCAAAGAAATTACTGCTGATGACCAGAAATACGCGCTGGCTGGCAAAGGCTTGATCGTCCAATAGCTAGCGCTCAGATCAGCGCTCTTCTCCGTTGATCTGCGGCAATATTTAGCTCTTCTCCGCGCCTCCGTGTCTCCGTGGTGGAAGTTGCTTTCGCTCACGACTCAAGAACGCAGCCGTCTATTACCGCGTGCTCAAGAAATCATTCCTAATTCTTGCGTTTTTTACCGCGCTCTCAGCAAGCTGCCTGGGCGCAGACTACGGAAAAGTTACAACCCACAAAGTTGCTGACGGCGTATATCTGTTTACCACCACGCTTTATGCCGATGTAGGATTCTGCGGCAACTCGGTGGCTGTCATCACCGGCGATGGCGTTCTAGTGTTTGATTCCGCGGCCACGCCAGAGACGGCGCAGACCATCCTGGCGGAAATCCGTAAATTGACGGATAAGCCGGTGCGCTATTTGGTGAACTCGCACTGGCATTGGGACCACTGGGGCGGCAACCAGG
>JANXPR010000511.1 GCA_025357215.1 Acidobacteriaceae bacterium
AGCTCTTGGATTTCGTTTGGCTTGTTGATCTCGATCATATAGATCGGAATTTCGCCTTGATCTTCGGAAGTGAAGTAAATCGTTTTCGAATCCGGTGACCACGCGATGGTTTCCACCCAACGGTCCACGTCTTTCGTCAGGCTCTCAATCTTTCCGGACTTGCGGTCATACATCACCAGTTGGAACCGGTCACTCTCGTATCCGTTGCGCTCCTGCATCCGCCAGGCAATGCGTTTTCCGTCCGGCGAATACAACGGCGTGGAATCGCTCCCCGGACTGGTGGATATCTTCTTCGCGTCACCGCCGGATATGGGCACGATAAAAATGTCATTGTTAGTGCTGATGGCTTCCACTTCTTCGTGGTTGCTGGTGAAGGCCATTTCTTGTCCGTCAGGGGATACGGCGTAGTTGTCCTGGCCGCCCAGGCTGAACGGAGGCACGTCATAATCGCCCGGCGTAATATCTTTGGCCGTGCCGCCTTCCGCTGGTACCACAAAAAGGTGCGAACGCTTGAAACTGGTGTAGTGGTTCCAGTGGCGGTAAAGCAATTTGGTGAAAACCATGGCCTTCACCTTGGAATTGGCGCGGGTTTCGTCACTGGCTTTGTTGCACGCATCGTCCACGCAGCCGACGTAAACGTCAGACGTGAACACAATGTTTTTCCCATCCGGAGACCAAATGGCCCCGTCAGCTTCGGTGGAAATATTAGTTACCTGTTTCGCTGTCCCCACGGCCACGCCGGTTTCCGGGTTAAAGCCCAGGGTATAGACCTGTGAGCCGCCGCCCCGTGCGCTGATGAAGAGGAGTTTCCGGCCGTCCGGCGACCAGCGCGGACCTGATTCGCCAGCCGCGTCAAACGTCAACTGGCGTTCGTCGCCACCGGCCAGGGGTATCAGCCAAAGGTGGGAAAACCGCTTGTTGCTGGCCAGGTCCACGGCGACTGCTGAAAAGACCACCCATTGGCCGTTGGGAGATATCACTGGCCCGCCGATCCGCTTCAGCGTCATCATGTCGTCAAACGTGAACGGGCGCTTGGGCGCGTCCTGGGCGCAAAGTTGGGTGGCGATCAAGACCGTTACGGCAGCTAGCAGGGCAAAGCGGCGCATGTGGAATCCCTCCTGGGGCAAACGCGTCAGTGTAATTTTTTTTTTGCTTTCAGGCCAGAGCATTGAAGCGATACTATTTCGTCCAGCCGCAATAGAGTACTTTCACGGGGGAACCATACGGATAGCCATGCGCGCCCATATACATTCACTTAGTTCAGCCGGAGTTTGTCGGATTGCTGTCATCGTTCTTCTAGGTCTCACCGCGCTGCAACCTTCTCGCCTGCTGGCCCAGACCAACTGTGAAGAAGGCGCCGGGCCCTTGGCCAAGACCAATCCCACGGGGACCACGCCCGAAGAGATTATCCGCAAATTTTCCGCCAACGAGACGGCCTTCAAACAAGCTTTGACCAACTACACCTACGTGATGGACATCAGCGTGCAAACCTTGGAGGGCGACACCAACACCGGCGAGTTCCGCCAGGTATCCGACATTCATTGGGACCACGGCACGTTGAAGGAAGTTGTAACGTTTGCTCCGCAATCGTCATTGCGCTCGATTTCCCTCAGCAAAGAGGATTTTGACGATATTTACCGTTCTCAGTTTGTGCTGACCACCGCGGACCTGCCGCAATACACCGTTCTTTATGCCGGGCAGCAGCGTGTGGACCAACTGGACACCTACGTTTTTGACGTTGCTCCCAAGCAGATGGAAAAAGGAATCCGCTACTTCCAGGGGCGCATCTGGGTGGACAAGATCGACATGGTTCTAATCAAGGCTTGCGGCAAGAGCGTCCCGGACGCCATCCCCCAGCCTCGCGCCAAGAAAAAAAAGAAGAAGCGCGGCGACGTGGAAGAAAACATTTCGCCCACCGTCGTCACTTTCCGCGAGTTGATTGATGGCAAGTACTGGTTTCCCACCTACATGCGCTCGGACGAAATCCTGCATTTCCCGACCAATGACGTGCATGTCAAGGAAGTCATCAAGTTCAAGCAATTCAAAGCGCCGGGCAACGATTAAGACGATTGGAATACCAACGTAAAATGAAACTTCCGGCCACTGCCTTCTCCATCAAAGCGTATTCAACTCTGCTGCGCGCAGTAATCATTGCGCTGCTTTGCTCGCCCGCGGCGCTCGCGCAAAACAACTGTGATGACGTTGGCGCAACTCTCAATCCCGCGGAGCCCACCGGCATTACGTCCGTTGAAATTGTGAAGAAGGCCGCCGCCAAGGAAGATTTATTCCGGCAGGCCCGCATGAACTACGCCTACGTTGAAGACGTTACGGTGCAAACCCTCAAGGGTAGTCAAGTGGACGGCGAGTACCGGCAGGTCAGAGCCATTACCTTTAACGACAAAGGCCATCGCATCGAAAACGTTACCTATGCTCCGCAGAGCACGCTTACCCGGATCGATTTGCCACAAAAGGATTTTGACGACATTCGTAACCACGTAATCTTTCCCCTGGCCACCGACGATCTTCGCCGCTACAACGTGCTGTACACCGGCCAGCAACATTTAGACGAGATTGATACTTACGTCTTTGAGATGAAGCCCATCAACGTGGAAAACGGGCAGCGCTATTTTCAAGGACGCATCTGGATTGACGCGCGCGACCTCCTGATAGTGAAAACCTGCGGCATGGACGTTGCGCCCGGCCGCCATGGCCTGTTGCAAAAGCATACTTTGCACATGGTTACCTACCGCGAACAGATTGACGGCCAGTACTGGTTCCCAACTTATTCTCGCGCTGATGAAGTGCTGCCGGTGGTGACCGGCCCGATTCACGTCCGGGAGATCATCAAGTACACCAATTACCGGCGCTTCGGATCAGGCGCCAGCAGCGCGGTCAAAGGCGAGCCGTCTCCCGAACCTGCCAGGAAGTAAAACCAACTGAAAGCGAAGAAAAACTTCATCTGCTGGCCGCTGTGGCGTCGCGATGTTGTGATTTGTAAAGAGTGCACTTTCGTGCAGTTTCAAATTCGCGAATCAGGCATACTTCTGCCGTGCTGGCGCATCTTATTGCCCTGAACCCAATGAAAACATTTATGTCGCAGAGACGCTCGTTGTGGAGCATTTCCTTGCTCCTGGTGGCTTTCTTTCCTTTGGCGCTCGCCGCCCAGACGCGGTGCGACGAGGGTAACGGCGCGTTCAGTTCTGCTCCGCCGCAAGGCGTGACTCCGCAGCAGGTCATTGAAAAGTTCGCCGACCGCGAAGCCACGTTCAAGGAAGCTCGCGACCACTACACCTACACGCAACAGGTTACCGTGCAGGAGCTGGAAGGCCACACGGTGGAAGGCGAGTTCAAGGAAGTCACGGACATTCTGTATGACGAAAAGGGCAAGCGAGTGGAACACGTGACCTACGCGCCGGCGCCGTCACTGAAGCGCATCTATTTGAGCCCGGCGGACGTGGAAGATTTCCGCAACCACCTGCCTTTCGTACTCACCACCCGGGACCTGCCGGAATATTCCATTCTTTATGCCGGCCAGCAGCCCGTGGATGAGGTCGAAACTTATGTATTTGACGTGGCTGCCAAAAAGATTGAAAAAGGGAAGCGCTATTTCCAGGGCCGCATCTGGGTGGACAATCGCGATTTCCAGATCGTAAAGACTTGCGGCAAGACCGTGCCGGACGTCCACAAAAAGGACAAAGAAGATCTCTCGCCCGCCTTCGTGACCTACCGCGAACAGGTGGATGGCGTTTACTGGTTTCCCACTTACACGCTGGCTGATGACTTCCTGCATTTCGCCGATGGTGACGTTCACATCCGCGAAATTCTGAAGTACAGCGGCTACAAACGATTTGGCGTACGGAGCCGCATCATCTTTGAAGGCAAGGAGCAGCAGAACGCTCCACCGCCGCCCAAACCTGAACTGCAAAAATAATCGCGGGGCGGACCAGTAGATCGTGGTACATGATTGCGGTTCGTCCTGCGGTATTTTTTAGCGGTCTGTTGATCTTCTCTTGAATCGCCTCATGTAAACTCCTTTCTGGACTTCAGGTCCGCGCGTCCCGCGTTGTTTATCTGAACGTGCCGCGTAACTAGGGAGGAACATGGGCGTCCGTAAAAATTTTCATGCATTCATCGTTAAACCTTTTCTTGCATTCGTCTTTAAAACTTTTCACGCATTCGTCTTTAAAACTTTTCATGCATTCATCTTTACCCTGCTGATTTGTGGCAGTGTTCAAGCTGTCCAAAATAAGGCGAATTTGGCCAAGCAGGAAGCCCCCGCGCCAACACCAGCCCCGGCCGTATCGGAAGACCCCACCAGCAAGCTCAAGGCCTTCCTGGGAAAATGGGATTCCCAGGCGGCCTTCGCCAGCGGGATGAAAGCCTCCGCCCAGCTGGATTGCACCTGGTCACCGCAAGGAAAGTTTCTGGTCTGCGAGCAGCACGTCAAGCTGCAGGACGGCGATCAGAAACGCGAGCAGCACCAGCTCACCGTCTATTCCTACAACGCCAAAGAAAACGTATATCGCTATTCCACTATTTCTGATCCCGGCATGGCGCCCTCCACGGGCGTCGTGGACATCAAAGGCAACGTGTGGACTTACGATTCCAGCTTTGAAAACGACGGCAAGATCATCAAAATCCACAACACCAACACGTTTACTGACGCGAAGAATGAAGTGTTTAAAATCGTGACCTCGGACGACGGTGGCACAACCTGGAAGCCGTTGTTGGATGGATCAGCGCACAAAGTAGGAAACTAGGAAATGTTTTGATTAAGAGAACGCATCATGTTTCCCAAGATCCGATCTGTCGTCCTGAAGATTCCGCGCGGTAAAGTGTCGTCGTACGGCGCGGTGGCTCGCGCTGCGGGTTTTCCCGGAGCGGCGCGGCAAGTGGTTTGGGCGTTGCGCCAGTCCCACGGACTGCCCTGGCATCGCGTGGTCGCTGCCGGAGGACGTATCGCCCTACCCGGCGAACACGGCTTTGACCAGCGGATGCGCCTGGAATCCGAAGGCGTGAAGTTTAGCGGCAGCCGCGTGCGGATGAGTGAATGCGAATTTAAATTTGCGAACGCCGGCGCGCGCAAGAAATCCGCGAAGAAGAAAGCCAGGCCCGCGAAGAAGCAAGCCCTTCCCAAGCGTACAGGTTCGTCGATCGCAAAGAAACGTTCCAAACGAACGAAACGCGCAACCTAATCTTTTGACGTCCTTAGAGCAACGTGGCATTGCCACGTCTCTCTGCTTCGTGTTCCTTCGTGTCCTTTGTGGTTAAAGGGTTCCCTTCGCGTCGGTTCGCGGGCTAACATTTCTTAAGCCGCCATCGGCTCCAACGTCCGTTCCGCGGCCTGGCGGATAAACCTCCGCATGATATTGGCCCACATTACCCGCTTGCGTTCGCCGTTCTCGCCCGTCGGACGGCCGTGAGCAAACATGCCCAACAGCGCCTTGGTCTTGAGAACCGGCAATAGCGCGGATTCCGCCGGCGTGATTCCGTAGGCGTCCAGAAAACTGTGTTGCGCTTCGCGGGTGATCTCGCGATTGCAGAAAGGATATTTTTCCAGCGCTTCCACCGAAGCCACGAACAGCGCTACGTCTTCCAGTGACACGTTCTGCCGTTGCATGCGCGAGAGATCGGCAAAGCCTACGCGGTCTTCGCTGATAATTACGTTGAGCGGAGTGAATTCTCCCAGCACGGCGGAGTGGGGCAGGGGCTTCTTAATGCCGGACTGAACGCGCTGCGCGGCGTTAAGTACCATCTTCGCGGACGCTTCATCCAAGCCTTGCTTGCGGCACCGCGAACAAAGCTCTTCCAGTTGAGAGATAAGCGCCCCGCTGTCCAGAGGTTGCTGCGGATGAGCCGTAGCTTTGTGGAACCCACGCAACCACGTTCCGGCGCGCCGCGCGGCGGCAGCCACGTTGTCCGCGGCATAGCCCGGCAGCAGCGCGGCCTTCATGACCATGGCTTGCAAAGGCAGCCCGGCGATCTTCGCGGTCACCACCGCACCCAATCGCGTGAAGTCGCCCAGCGGGCGGGGGATTCCGTCCACCTTTTTTCGCGCAGGCATTTCATGCACAAATTGCAGGTTGGAGTTTTCCTGCGCTGCCATGGCTTTGGCTTGCGTGCTGTTCTTGCCCATCCGGTAGACTTTCACCGCCACGCGTTCCACGCCTCCGGCAAAATCGGCGCACAGGTCGTAGATGAAATGGTCGGGCTTGGGTGCATGACCTACCACGCGCAAGTTTCTCAGTTCACCGGCCGCCGGATAATGTTCCGTTGCGGTTTCCTTAAGATCAATGAGCACTTGGTCCAAAACCGTTTCTGGCATTGTTGCTCCCTAAAATTTTGAATTGATTGCGATTGCGTGTCGTCGCGATTGCGTAACGTTGCGATTGAGTAACGTTGAGATTGCGTAACAAAGCAAAACGGCCCAATTGAAACCGTTTTCGGTCTAAGAGACGGAGCGTGGCCTGTGGTTAAGAGCAGTTCGCATGCCAGACCGCGAATGGGCGGAAGATTTTTCTTATAACCTCACGGCTGCAAGAACTTACGTGGATGCTCGGACCAAAATGGAACCTAGTCTCTAGGAACTAAGCTGCCAACATTTGGCAATCACTGCACTAGAGTGATGAAGTTATTACCTTGGGACTTTATTTCGGAACGCCGCACCTGCCGATACGAGTTCCGCGACTCTCTGGCGGCCCCGCTAAAGAAAAAGCTCTGTTCCCGTTGCGGGAGCAGAGCTCTGTAATGTGATTCTGGTTGTCTCGCGGTCTTAATAAAAAAGGTACTTGCGCCACTTCGTGTCCGACCGGCCAATCATCCGCATGATATGGCGGCTGGTGTGCAGTGTAAACGGACGCGGCTCTTTCGTCAGGCGCATGTCCGTTTCCATGATCAAGTGGTTGCCCTTGCGGCGGTTGCAAGGATGGCAGCAGGCGACAAGGTTTTCCCAGGTGGAAAGTCCACCGCGCGAGCGCGGGACAACGTGGTCCAGCGTCAGATCGCTGGACGATAGAACCACGCCGCAGTACTGGCAGGTATTGCGGTCGCGCAGCAGGATATTTTTGCGCGAGAGGGCACGAGTTTGGTGCGGGATGCGGCGATACTCGAGTAGACGGATCACCGAAGGCACACGCATGGCCACGCGCGCGGCATGCAGCGTGCCGGCGTTTTCTTCTTCGGGCATAGCCAGGCCCTTCAGCACCAGCACAATCGCCCTACGGGCCGCGCAAATGTTGATCGGCTCATAAGAAGCGTTCAGCACCAGCACCGGAGTCTGCATGATGAGACTCTTGCGCGTTGGCGGTTCCACTCCATGGCGCGCCTGACCAGCGCGCCCCGCCGAGCCCGGTGGAGGAGCGTCGTGCGGTGTTTCTCCCTTGTGTCGTTTGTTGCGTCCCCGGTCCTGCATGGCGATTTAGTTTCCTCCCTGGCTTGCGGCAGGTGCCACGATTGTGGCGGTTGCTACGCCTGCGGCGGCTGCCACGGCCGCAGGCCGTCCATCCCAATGGCCTGGCGTGCTTCCTGAATCATTCACTGCATCTTTGGTGGCCCGTGCCACTGTGGCCACAAAAACTTGCTTCGCTCCGGAGCGCATCAACACACGCGCGCATTCCGCTGCCGTGACGCCGGTGGTCATTACGTCGTCCACCAGCAGGATGGAGCGGCCCTTGATATTTACTTTGTTCGCTACGGCAAAAGCGCCTTTGACGTTGGCGCGACGTTGCTTGCGCGTGAGTCCAGTTTGCGACGCCGTGTCCCGTTTGCGAATCAGCGACGAACTGTCTAATTTGATGTTCGCTGGACCGCTTTGGGCGCGTACAAGCTCCCGTGCGATCTCTTCTGCCTGGTTGAAGCCTCGAGCGTGCCGCTTGCCCGGCCACAACGGGACAGGGATCACCGTCAGCGCATCCGGCAAACTCACGTCCGCAACGGCCAAAGCCAAAAATTTTGCCAAGAGTCTTCCCGCAGGCTTGATCTGCTGATACTTGAACAGATGGATCAAATCCCGAAGTTCGCCTTGATACGCTCCGTACGCCACGGCCCGCGCAAACGGCGGAGGCACACGCTGGCACAGTCCACATAAAGGACCGCCATCGCCGGCAAAGGCGTGGGCAAAAAGTTTTTCGCCGCAGACGCTGCAACTGGTCCCGTCCATCGGCGTAATGCCGTCCAGGCAAAGCTCGCAAACAGGAAGTGGAGAGATTCCGGTCAGTGGAGAGTGACAGATACGGCAGTCAGCGGGGAACAGGACCGAAAACAAACTGGAGGCGGCAAAGTGAATTGCCCGTTCTACACCGCCGCGTGAATCAAGCACGCGATTGGGACCGCGGTCAGCCCGGTTTAGGTCAGGACTACTGAAGACGACCCTCCTGGATAAGCTCAGTATAGCCGTGTTTGCGCAGAGTACGCAATGAACGACAGGTTAAAAGATCGCCGTCATCGCCGGAATCGCGCGTCATCGCCGTGATCGGACCTATTTGCGAAATCTCCACACCTCGGTGTTCCTTCCTCTCACTTACGGTTTAAGGATTTGTAATGAGCTAGCGGATGTGCTAACTTGCGTCGATTCAACAACAGGCAATTATTGTGAAGGGGAGGAACCCGTGGCCGAGACACTGGAAGGGAAGTCTGCAGCACCTGAGTTTAAGCCGTACGTTGCGGCGGAGGAAGTGCGGCCCGAATTTACGCTACGCGCCATCGTAATTGGAGGACTGTTTGGAGTCCTGTTCGGCGCCGTAACGGTGTACGTGGGATTGCGCGCCGGCCTGACCGTGGCTGCTTCCATTCCAATTGCCGTCTTGTCCATCAGCATTTTGCGCGCTCTGGGAAAAGCCAGCATTCTTGAGAACAACATCGTGCAGACCGCCGGGTCGGCGGGAGAGTCAGTGGCCGGTGGCGTGATCTTTACTTTGCCCGCGCTGATCTTCCTCGGATTTCCTCTCGAACAGTTCCGCATCTTCATGCTGGCATTGATCGGCGGATGTCTCGGCGTCTGCTTCATGATCCCGCTGCGGCGCCAGCTGATCGTCAAGGAGCATGGCAACCTTCTTTATCCGGAAGGAACGGCTTGCGCTGACGTGCTCATTGCCGGTGACAAAGGCGGCTCGTTTGCCAGCCGCGTGTTTGCCGGGCTAGGGCTAGGCGGCATCTACACGTTCTTCGCGAACGGCAACCTGTTTGCCGCTTGGCCGGGAACGCCAACGTACAACCCCAAGTGGTATCCGGGATCGTCGATCCGCGCCGACGTGACATCGGAATACCTTGGCGTCGGATATATCATCGGACCACGGATTGCCGGGATCATCTTTGCTGGCGGCGTTTTCGCCTGGCTGGTCGTAATGCCGACCATCAAGTTCTTCGGTTCGCACGTCCCCGGCGCGATTTATCCCAGCACGATTCCCATCGCTGACATGACGCCAGACATGTTATGGGCGCGCTACATTCGTCCGATGGGAGCCGGCGCCGTGGCTGCTGCCGGATTGATTACCTTGCTCAAGACCCTGCCGACCATCGTGGCCGCACTGCGCGCCGGAGCCAAAGATCTGGCCGCAGGATCCGCCGGAGCCGCGGGCCAGCGCCGCACGGAACGCGATCTCAGTTTGAAATGGGCGCTGATCGGCGCTGCTGTCCTCATGGTGATGATGTGGGCCATGCTCACCTTCAAACCGGTGCCCGGTGCACAGACTTCTGTCGTCAACAACCTTATGGCTGCGGTCCTGGTGGTGATCTTCGGGTTCCTCTTCGTGACCGTCTCTTCGCGCATCACGGGGTTGATCGGCACTTCGTCGAACCCGATTTCCGGTATGGCGATTGCCACGCTTATGGCCACGTGCGCCATGTTCCTGGTGATGGGCTGGACGGCGCCGGCATTCTTCGCGCTGGCCATCAGTATCGGCGGCGTGGTTTGTATTGCCTCGGCGAACGCGGGTAACACTTCACAAGATTTGAAAACGGGCTTCCTCGTGGGCGCAACACCTGGGAAGCAACAACTCGCTCTGATCATTGGCGTAATTGTTTCCGTGGCCGCGATTGGCTTCACCCTGAAGGGGATGAATGTCACGTTGCAGGAATTTCAGACTTCCAGCATCGCGGTGGATATCAACCACCTTCCGGAGGGCGTTTCGCTCGATACCGCGGGAATTGACGTGGACCAGGTGCCTATCAGCGCCGCCGACGGCAAGAAGACCGGCGAAACCGTTTCCGTCAAAGGCATGACGGTTTTGAACGCGCTGAATTCGTCCACGGTCCCCGACGGCAGCTATCTCTACAATCCAAAATCCGGCAAGATTGATATTCAATGGGTGCACGGCATCGGCAGCCGTAACGCAGCAGCGCCGCAAGCCCGACTCATGGCCACCGTGATCAACGGCATTCTTACCCACAAGCTGCCCTGGGGTTTGATCCTGCTCGGCGTGTTTCTGGTAATTGCTGTGGAAATCCTGGGCGTCCGCTCGCTTTCCTTTGCGGTAGGTTTCTACATTCCTATTTCCACCACCCTGGCCATCTTCTGCGGAGGCTTGGTCCGCTGGCTGGTGGATCGCGCCGCGCAAAAGGCCGGACAAAAAGCCGAAGACAGTGACGTAAGTCCTGGTTCGCTGTACGCCAGCGGACTCATTGCCGCCGGCGGCGTTGTAGGCCTGCTGGGCATTGCCGTGAAATACATGGCGATCAAGCACTGGATTCCCGATGGTGTCCTGAATTTCACCCGGTTTATGCCCGCGCTCGGCGACGCGCAGTGGCTTGCAGCCCTGATGTTCGGCGTGCTGGCTTTCTCGCTTTATTATTACGCCCGCAAACCGCTGGAAGGCGAAAGCAAATAGGGTTCACCGCAACCGGCGCAAAGGTCGCGACACATACATAAACTTGCGCCCTTTGCGTTCTTGGCGGTGGAAGCGCTTGTGTCTCCGCTAACGTTCGCCACAGCCGTCCGTCTCTTCGCCTATGCACAAAAACTTCTTCTCTCTGTCGCTCGCGTTGCTCCTGTGCGTCACGCTGTTTTCTTTGCCATCGTCGTCAATGGCCCAGGCGCGCCCGGCGGCTCCCGCTGCTACTCCTGCTGCTTCTCCCGCCGCTTCTCCCACACACATGCCGCAGCCAGAAAGTTTCAAGCGCGTGCAGGACATAAAGTTCTTCAGCAAGACTCTTCAGCGCGAGATGCCTTACCGCGTGATCCTGCCGAAGGATTACTTCACCAACGAAATCCGTTATCCGGTCCTTTACCTGGTACACGGATATACCGGGCACTATCGCAGCTTTGAAGCCCACTCGAACCTCACGCGTTACCTTGATCGCTACCAGTTAGTCGTGGTTTCGATTGAAGCCGAGAATTCCTGGTTGGTGAACTCCGCCACCAATCCCAAGGAAAAGTGGGAAGACTATTTCCTGAAGGACGTGATTGCAGACGCGCAGGACCGCTTCCGCATCAACGGTGGTGACGCGCGGGCCATTGCCGGCATCTCCTCGGGCGGGTATGCGGCGGTGAATCTCGCGCTCAAGTATCCCGGGTTGTTCTTCTTTGCGGGAAGTCTGAGCGGGCCGCTCGACGCGCCACGCAATCCGGAGTTCGACAAGTTTCCCGGCTTTGCCGACGTCTTTGGCCCCGCAGCAAGCAAGACGCATACGGATAACGATCCTTTTCTGTTGGCCGAAAAAGCCGAGCCGCAACACACCAGCTTTATCTTTATGACCTGCGGCACCGAAGACGACGACATTGACAGCATGCACAAGTTCAGCGACCTGCTCCGCAAGAAACACATCGCCTATGAGATGACCGAATTCCCGGGCGAGCACGAGTGGTCGACGTGGGAGAAGGCCATTCCGGCCATGCTGCGGTCCCTGGCGCGGCAAATGCCGGACGTGGTGGGCGCGGACTTGCGCTGAACGCGCGGATAACGTGATTTTCGGATTTCGGCGCGCATGGAAGTTCCGCGAAAGGTAAACTGTTTCGTAAATTCTAGTGAGGCAATATGAAAATCAGATATTGGTTGGTTGGCTTGGGTGCGGCCGCACTGCTTGCAAGCGGCGCACTGGCCCAGACCTTTGACGTTAAGACCACCACGCTCAAGAACGGCATGAAAGTGCTGGTGCAGGAAGATCACACCATCCCCAACGTGGCCATGTACACGTTCTGCCGCATCGGCTCGCGCAATGAGCGTCCGGGGACCACCGGCATCTCGCACTTCTTTGAACACATGATGTTCAACGGCGCCAAGAAGTATGGTCCCGGGGAATTTGACCGGACGATGGAAGCCGCCGGTGGCGCCAACAACGCGTACACCAATCGCGACACCACGGTATATCAGGACTGGTTCCCGCGCTCCGCGCTTGATCTGGTCTTTGAACTCGAAGCCGATCGCATTGAGAACCTTAGCTTTGATCCCAAAGTGATTGCTTCAGAGCGCGGCGTTGTCGCCTCAGAGCGTCGCAGTTCCGTCGATGCCAACAACTTCGGAATTCTTTTTGAGCAGCTGTATGCCACCGCGTACACCGCGCATCCTTATCAGTGGCCCGTGGTCGGCTGGATGGTGGACATTGACAACTGGACCATGGACGACCTGAAGCACCACTTTGAAATGGGCTACTCGCCCAGCAACGCGACTCTGGTGGTCGTGGGCGACGTGACGGCCGATGAAATCTTCCAGATGGCGCAGAAGAAGCTGGAGCCCATTCCTTCGCACGCGCCTCCGCCCAAAATTACCACCACTGAGCCGGAGCAGCTCGGCGAGAAACGCGTTACGGTAAAGAAATACGCGCAGCTGCCGATTTTGATGATCGCGTATCATGTGCCGGAATCGGCGTCACCGGATTACTATGCGCTGACCTTGCTGCAAACCATCCTGTTCAGCGGACAGAGCTTGCGCCTCTACCAGCGCGTGGTGGACAAAGACCAGCTGGCCATCGGCGTAAACGGCGGCTTTGGATTTTCGTTTGATCCTAACCTGCTCACCATCTCAGCCCAGCCCAAGGCCGGCATTGATCCGCAAATCGTCGAAAAGGCCGTGTATGAAGAGCTCGACCGCGTGAAAAAAGAAGAAGTCACGGACCAGGAGTTTGAAAAGGCCAAGAACATCGTGCTGGCCGGTTTTTACCGGCAGATGAGCACCATCAGCGGCCGGGCCAACACGCTGGGCGCCTACGAAGTGTTTTTTGGCGACTATCACAAACTCTTCACCGCCGTGGACAGTTACAACAAGGTCAGCAAAGCCGACTTGCAGCGCGTGGCGCAAAAATATTTCGGCGAGAAGAACCGCACCGTGGCCACTTTAATCCCGGAAAAAGCTCCGGAGAAAACTGAAGCGCCCAAGTAGTCAAAGACGGCTCGCCTGGAGGTTTTCCAAAATGAATACACCTGTGATGAAAAAACATTTCCTGATTTCGTTGTTCCTGGTTCTGGCGCTTGCTGGTCTTGCTGTGGCGCAAACTTCCGCGCCCGCGCTCAAGCTGCCGCCTTATAAGAAAGTGAAACTCAAGAACGGCAGGACACTGCTGTTGGTTGAGCGGCACACGGTGCCGTTGATCGGCTTTCATGCCATTGTTAAGGCCGGAGCCGCGGCGGACTCGGCCGGCAAAGAAGGCACCGCGTCCATCGCGTCCAGCTTATTGCGCAAGGGGACCAAAACGCGCACAGCAGACCAGTTCACCAACGAACTGGATTTCATCGGCGGCCAGTTCAACGCCGGATCGTCGGCAGACGACACTACGATTTCCGCGCAGTTCGTAAAAAAGGACATCGACAAGGGCCTGGACCTGTTTGCCGATGCCCTGATGAATCCAGCGTTTCCTCAAGACGAATTCACCAAGCTGCAAAAGCAGCGGTTGGACAGTCTGAAATCCGCCAAGGACCAGGCGCAGGCGGTGATCGGCAACTATTTCAACGCGTATTTCTTTGGCAGCCATCCTTACGGACGACCCAGTGACGGAGACGAAAAATCCGTGGCCGCGTTGACTCGCGATGACGTAGCCAAGTTCTACCAATCGTTCTACACGCCGGCGAACACCATCCTGGCAGTCGCGGGAGATTTCAACACGGCCGAAATGGAAAAGCTGCTGGCGCAAAAGTTCGATGCATGGCCAGCGCGCTCCGCACCAGCCGTCACCGTTGCGGCCACCACGGCTTTTACCGGCAAAAAACTGTTATTGATTGATAAACCGGATTCCACGCAGACTTACTTCCGCATCGGCAACCTGGGAGTTGCGCGCACCAATGCCGATCGCGTCTACCTGCGCGTGGTCAACACGCTGTTTGGCGGACGCTTCACGTCCATGATCAACACCGAACTGCGCATCAAGACTGGACTCACCTACGGCGCCAATTCTTTCTTTGACGAACGTAAAGTTGCTGGGCCTTTTGAGATCGCGTCCTATACCAAGAACGCGACGACCGTGGAAGCTCTGGACAAGACTCTTGACGTCCTGAAGCAGTTGCACGAAAAAGGCGTGAACGAAGAACAGCTCAAGTCGGCGAAGAACTACATTCAGGGCCAATTCCCGCCCAGTCTGGAAACCGCCGGACAACTCGCCGGCGTGCTGGCCGATCTTGAGTTCCACGGGCTTGACGAACACGAGATCAACGACCTGTACGCCAAGATCAATGCCATGACGCTGGCCGACGCGCAGCGCGTG
>JANXPR010000545.1 GCA_025357215.1 Acidobacteriaceae bacterium
TAACCCGGTCTCAATAAACGCCGAGAAGTTTTCCACCTTGCCGTGGCCGTATTGGTGATCAGCGTCGGCCGGCTTGTCAGAAACGCGCACCGAAAGCAACGTAATGAAAGCGGCTACCAGGTCGAGGCCGGAATGGGCAGCTTCAGAAAGAATTCCCAGGCTGGCGGTAAAAATGCCCACGATAACCTTGAGAATGGTCACTCCCAGCGCCGCCAACACGGAATTCAGCGCCACGGAACGCTTTTCCGCGCGCATGTTGTCCAGAATTGGGTTCAGCTCTGAAGTGGACACAAGCCTCATTGTCTCAAGTTTCCCTGAATACTATCCAGAAAAACTCACGGCTGGCTGGTGACACCGGCAATGCGGCGCGCAGAGAGTCCTGAATCTCACTTCCGCGATGCTGGCTCAAGTTATTCTTAAGAATCTGGGTCTGAAGAACTTGAGAAGGAGATTTGCAGCATGGCGAAACTTGTCTTCGTATTGAACCAGTCTCTGGATGGCTACGTCGACCACATGAAGTTGGGGCCGCCTGTACCCGCGATGTTCCGTCACTTCATCGAGCACGTGCGTGGCCTGACAGGCTTCATATACGGCCGACGCATGTACGAGATCATGCGTTATTGGGAAGAAGACCTTCCTGACTGGGACGCGGAGGACCGCGAATTCGCGGTGGCGTGGCGGAGCAAGCCCAAGTGGGTGGTGTCGCGCTCGCTCAAGTCGGTTGGCCCCAACGCCACGCTTGTCGCGGAGGACGTCGAGGCGGTGATACGCAGGCTGAAGGCTGAGCTGGCCGGCGAGATTGACCTTGGCGGACCAGACCTGGTGAATAGCCTCACCGAGTCCGGTCTTATCGATGAGTATCGACTCTACATTCGCCCCGTCGTGCTTGGGAGCGGCAAGCCATTCTTCGCTGGCCCCCGGCCGCCGCTCCACCTAGTGGCCAGCGATCTAATGGGCGATGACGTGATTCGGTTGACGTACGTTCCTGCTTAATCGCGCTACTCGCCCGAGGGGCTGCGCCGACGCGCCAGGTTGACATTGGATCGTGAGTTTGGGTCGCGAAGGGAAATCCAAACTGAGACACTACCGCGGGCTGTGGTATTGCCGTTACCGCAAAGTTCACGCACCTTCGTTTCAGCTATCCCGCAACCCTCACTCTTAGGCCGCCGATTGTTTATGTTAGGATGACTAGCTTCTTCAAGTCCCTTATCATTACTAGAGCACTATATTCAGAGCACTAAAATAGCTTGAGCAAACCAGCAACCTGAACAGGCATGGCTTCCAAGACGACAGTCCTCATAACCGGAGTCTCAGGCAACCTGGGACAGCGTCTGCTGAAGCAGCTCAGTGACTTTCAAGTCATCGGAGCTGACGTTCGCGAACCCGCCAACCCCCAGGACCTATTCCGTTTTGAAAAAATTGATCTGGCGGAAGAACGGTCCTGCGACCAGCTTCTGGAGCTAATGAAAGCGTATCGTCCGGAGGCCGTGGTCCATTTGGCGTTCATCGTGGACCCGCTGCGCTCCGGCGTTACCAACCGCAAGCAGATGTGGAACGTGAACGTGGCGGGCACCAGCCGTGTTACCGAAGCCATTGCCGAACACAACCGGATGATCGGCGGCGTTGATAAGTTCGTCTTCCCCAGCAGCGCGCTAGTCTATGGCCCGGAACTGGAGAAGACTGTGACGGAAGACGCTCCTCTCGGCGCGGAAAGCCTGCCTTACGCCTTGCAACAGCAGGAAGCCGATGTGACGGTGCAAGCCCGCGCCAAAGGCCTGCGCAAATGCAAGACCTACGTCCTGCGCCCTCCGGTTTATGCGGGTGCCACCGTGCAGAACTATCAGCTTGGTATACTGCGCGGCATCCCGGGAGGAAAAGGCCGCCTGGGCGCCCGGATGCGTCGCCGCGGAGTTCGCCTGCCATTGCTTTTGCCTTCGCGCGGCAACTATCTGGAACACCGTTTTCAGTTCGTTCACGTGGACGATGTAGCCAAGCTTATCGCCTATATCCTTCGTCGTAAGGAAGCCGATCCCCGACTGACGATCCTGAACGTGGCGGGACGCGGCGATGCTCTCTCGTTGCGGCGCTGCATTGAAATCGCGAAGATTGAAGTGAAACGCGTCCCCAGCAAGGCGCTTTGCCGTCAAGCGGTGCGCCTGCTCTGGGACCTGGGCGTATCGGACGTTCCGCCCGAGGCCGTCCCCTACATGCTTGGCTCCAGCGCGATGGACACGGCGAAGATGCGCGTCTTTCTGGGCGAACATTACCGTTCCGTGATTGAGCACACCTGCGAAGAAGCGCTGGCGGAAAGTTTCAAGCCGGTTATGGACGCCGGAAAAGAATAATCCCGACGGAAAAAGAACACCCTGATTCGGGAGAGTCGCCGATCAAGCGTGGTCTAGTTGCGGCGAAAAACACAGCCGCTACGTTACGCCGGCGACCGGCATCCAAGTGAGAGCAGGCCTTCTATGAAGCGTTATCATCGTGCAATTTTCGTTGTCGGCATCTCCCTGGTAGCGTTGGCGCTGGTGGGAATGGTGCTTGCCCGGTACTGGCTCAGCGCGCCCGCCGCGCAACATGCACCGGTGAACGCACCGAACAAAGCCCTGGTGGATGAACAGCCGCTCACCAACGCGCAGCACCTGGCCTCCCTGGTATCAAGCTCTGAGGAACACGAGTTCGCACAACAAGCACTGTTGATCGCCGACCACGAAGTTGATCTGGAATTCGCCGCGGCTTTGTACAAAGCCACCCGGCATCCCGCGCCGCCGTCGGCTGCGGCCCGTCCCATCCTCGTGCAAATTGAAACATCCAAGGACCGCATAAAATCCGAACAAGCGGAAATCACGCGGCTTAAGCAGCAGGAATCCAAAGCGGATGATCGCCGCAAAGCCGATCTGGCGGAAGAAATTGAACTGGCGGAAGTGATCCTGGAAGTGGACCAGGAAGAACTGGATGCAGCCAAACAGGAACTCATCCGGGCGGGCGGCGACCCGCGCAGCACCGTGCAGCGCCTCATGGAGCAACATGACGCCGGACACCAGACACAAAACGCCCCTCCGTCCGCCACCGCGGCTGCCGCAAAACCGCAGGAAACCAATTCACGGACCGTGCTGGTGCAATGGCGAACCTGGCGAGAATTGACGACCACGGAAACGGAACTGGCCAAGGCCCGCCAGGAACTCAAAGACCGCGGCGTAGCCCTGACCGAGGAACGCCACGGGGCCAAGTCCAACACAGGGTCCCCTTCTGTGGAACCGGCCCAGCCGACGCCAACACCCGTAGGCGGCCTTTCGCAATCACAGGAAATTGTTTCCGCGTTGAAGCGCGTGGCGGAAGACCAAAAAAACCTGGCAGAGTTGGACAAACGCATACAAGACCTGCAGCAAGTTGACGCTATTTATAGCCAGTGGGACACGCTGGTAAAACAACGCAAACATACGGCGTTTATGGCCCTGGTAGAAGGCGCGTTCTGGATCCTGCTGCTACTCGTCCTGGTGCTGTTCGCGAATCCGTTGCTTCGTTTGATTTTGGCTAAACTGGTTCCCAACAATCGTCGCGGAAGAACCATTCATACCGTTGCGGCCTTTGGACTGCAAGTAACGGCCGTGGCGTTGATATTGTTGGTAGTTTTCGGTCCGCCCAATCAGCTTGCGACAGTAGTGGCTCTGGCTGGCGCAGGGTTAACTGTTGCTTTGAAGGATTTCATCGTCGGATTCTTTGGCTGGTTCATCTTGATGGGACGTAACGGCATACGTCCGGGCGATTGGGTTGAAATCAACAGCGTAGGCGGCGAAGTCCTGGAGGTCGGACTGTTGCACACCGTGCTTTTGGAAACCGGCAACTGGTCTGACGCGGGACATCCCACTGGACGCAAAGTCACTTTCGTGAACAGCTTTGCCATTGAAGGCCACTACTTCAACTTCTCAACCACCGGCCAGTGGCTGTGGGACGAAATTGAAGTGCCAATTCCCGCCGGCGTTGACCCTTATCCTATTGCAGAAGCCGTGCAAAAAGCCGTGCTGACGGAAACCGAGGCCAATATGAAACAGGCCGAACTGGAATGGCAACGCGTGGTCCCCGGCCTGGGTGGACATAGCTTTAACGCGGCGCCGGCCATCAACGTGCGTCCCACGCAATTGGGCGTGAACGTGATCGTCCGGTATATTGCGCGGGCCAATGACCGGCATGAAATTCGCTCACGGCTGTTTCATGAGATTGTTGAGCTTTTGCGCAGCAAACACATAACGGAGATACCACTCGAGAACGCCAGCAAGCCGGATGCAGCCGCGGACTAGACATACCTTGTTGCGCAAACCAGCAGCAAACCGATTCACACCGGCCGCGACTGAACATGCGCAAAGCGTTCTTTCAGTTTGAGGAACGGCGTTTCCAACCAGCGATAGGATGCAGCGGCTATCGCGACTGTGATCACAAAGCCGACAACAGATTGGACGGCGACCGCGGAGATCGTCACCGGCTGAATCAAACGCGCGGCGATATATAGCCCAAGCACGTGGACCACGTACAGTCCGTAAGAAATTTTCCCCAGGTAGATCAGGGCCGGGTTACGCAGCCACCGGCTTTCCGCTCTGATGAACGCGAATAAGATTGCCGCGCTGCCCAGCGCGATGAGCGGATGCGTGATGGCCAGCCGCCACGTTTCAGGATTTTCCGCACTGTGCCATCCGTTGAACGCCGCGGAGCCAACGAGCGCGGCGACGCCGGACATTGCCAGCGTGGCGCGTTGCCAGCCGGCGAGTCTAGGCAGATTGTGAACGAAAAGGGCCAGTAGAATTCCCAGAGCAATGGGATCGAGCCGTGTAAACGTGTTGTACTCCATTGCTTGCAGCGAAGCTCCGGTCACAGCCAGCCAGATACGCATCGCGTTTGCCAGCACCAAGACTCCGACGGCAATCCAGGCCATGCCGCGAACCGTTGCATGTCGAACGGCTAAAGGCCAGGTCAGGTAAAACTGTTCTTCGATGGAGACGGTCCACAGAGGAATTGTGAATCCGCCGGGCAAACCGTAAACCACGTAAACCCAGTTCCCTGCCAGCAAGGTGTAACCGGCCACGTAGTGCCATCCAAGTTTGTGTGCGGGCGAGACAACTGAGAGTAGCGCCGCGAAAGCCACAAAGCTCAAATACAAAGGCCATATTCGCAAGATGCGCCGCAGATAGAACCCGCGAAGATCGAGTGTGCCAGTGGCGGCCCGCTCTCTGAGTAGAAGTCCGGTGATGAGATATGCGCTGAGCGCAAAGAAAAGATCCACGCCATAAGCGCCGGAAATCACCGTAGGGATCAACACCGAGTTCAGCCAAGGCGCAACGGCATTCGCTGAGTAGAAACTCTGATAATGGGGAAAAGCATGGAAGACGAATACGCCGAAGAACGCAAAGAACCGCAGGGCGTCGAGCTCGGGACGATAAAAACGACCTTTGCTCTCCGTGGCCGAAGTCAGGTCCTGCGTTGATTCATCGAGCGTTGGCTCATCGTGCGTTGGCTCGTCGTGCGCCACAGTCAGGAAAGAGTCTCCCCTGGTTGCATCGGTCGCAGTTCGATATCCAGGTCTTGAATGCGCCGCTCCAACTCTTGCGGCGTTCCGGTAAGCAGCGGAAATGTATCAAAGTGCATGGGGATGACCGCTTTGGGCTGGATCAGTTTGCAGGCGTGCGCGGCTTCGCGCGGTCCCATGGTGAAAATGTCGCCGATGGGGAGCAATGCGATGTCTGGCTGATAGAGCTCCCGGATGATGCTCATGTCGCCGAACACGTTGGTATCGCCCGCGTGATAAATCTTTACGCCGTTCTCGAATTGCATCACGTAGCCGCAGGGCTCGCCGCCGTAGATGATCTGGCCATCGTCTTCAATGCCGCAGGAGTGGTCAGCATGGACCATGGTCACGTAGATGTCGCCAATCTGCTGCGATCCACCTTTGTTCATGGGCATGATCTGCTCCACGCCTTTCTTTTTCAGCCACAGGCAAAGCTCGTAAACACCAACGGCCTTGGGATTGTGCTCTTTGCCCAGCGCTACGGCGTCGCCGATGTGGTCGCCGTGGCCGTGCGTGCACAGCATCACGTCAATCTTGTCGAATTTCTTTTTGTCGGCGGGCGTGACGGGATTGTTGATCACCCACGGATCAATCAGAATACTCTTGCCCCCGGGCGTTTCGATGTGAAACGTGGAATGTCCGAGCCATGTAAGTTTGATTCCGTTGAGTTTCATGAAGAACTCCGTTCGTTTCAAAAACAATCGATAGAAGAACCGGTCCTTATCGTTCGGCGATTCTTGGACTCTGGCTTCTAGCTGCTGGCTGCTAGCCTCAACCCAGGCTGCCAATTACAACCCTGCTGGCTAATTGCTAGTGCCAATTGCTATTTGCTCTGTTTCCACTTCTTGTACCCGCCGGCCAGAGACATTACGTTCTTGAATCCCATTTTCTTCAGGGACTCGGCAGCGAGGGCGGAGCGGCCTCCTCCGCCGCAGTAGCAGACGATTTTTTGGTCTTTATCCGTAGTCACTGAATCCATTTTGTATTCCAGCACGCCGCGTGGAAGCGGTACGGCCCCGGCAATCGCGCCCTGGGCCACTTCGTCGGGCTCGCGGACGTCAAGCAGCGTAAAGTCTTCGTGCGCCTGTTGCATGCGCGTGAGTTCGTCGCCGTCAATTTCCTTAATTTGCTTCTTGGCTGCTGCCACTAGTTCGTTATATTCGGGCATCGGCATAGGGGCACTCGCTTGCGGAACTGAAAAGTTTAAATGAGGCACGGAGATTCTAGCTACAGAAAGAACGGCTCTTGGCTTCCATAAATTTCCCGTTGCCGCATTGCTGGCACCTTGTTATAAAAGCACACCACCATGGACGTACTTCTCTCACGCGACGAAATTGCCACCGCTGTTGCCCGCATCGGACAACAGATCACCAAGGACTATGCCGGGCAGTCCATCCTCTTATTGGGGGTGCTGAAGGGCGCCTGCATGTTTCTGAGCGACCTGGCGCGAAAGATCGAACTCAACGCCACGTTTGACTTCATCGCCGTGCGCAGTTACGGAGCACAAAAGGAAAGCGGCGGCGAGGTCCAGCTCATCAAGGACGTCACCACGCCGTTGCACGGCCAACACATCATTCTGGTGGAAGACATCCTGGACACCGGGCTGACGCTGACGTTCCTGAAAAAAACGTTGATGGCCCACCAACCCAAGAGTCTTAAGATTGCCGCCTTGCTCGATAAGCCTTCACGCCGTAAAGCTGACATCCAGGCGGACTATGTCGGTTTTCAGATTCCGGACAAATTTGTAGTGGGCTACGGGCTGGACCATGCCGAACGCTTTCGTAACCTGCCTGATATCTGTGTCTTGAACGAAGGTGAGTGAAGTCTCTTGGAGTAAGTGATACAATTCGATTCAGGAATGTCACAAGTCCTTTCAGATGCGCTGATTCAGGTGCGCGGCTGGCAGGCGCTAGCCGCCAGCATTGACCACACAGTCCTTAAGCCAGAGACTACCCGGGACCAGATCATCCGTTTGTGCGAAGAAGCTGCGTTCTTCAACTTCGCCGCGGTATGCGTGAGCCCCTGGTGGATCACCCTGGCCGCCGCCCAATTCAGCGGGACGCAGGTCAAAATCGCCACCAC
>JANXPR010000585.1 GCA_025357215.1 Acidobacteriaceae bacterium
TATGACATCGCGGTCGACGCGGTGAAAGCGGCACTGAAGCGTGGGTTCCGCGTGACCACCAATACGACCCTGTTTGATGGGGCGAATCCGAAGTCGGTGCGGGCATTCTTTGACGAGATGATGGAGCTGGGCGTGGAGGGCATGATGCTCTCGCCCGGGTACTCCTATGACAAGGCGCCGGACCAGAAACACTTCTTGGGCAAGGCGCGCACCAAGCGTTTGTTCCGCGCCATCCTGTCGAACCGCAAGAAGAGCTGGCAGTTCAACCAGTCCATGCTGTTTCTTGAGTATCTGATGGGCAAGCGCGAATACAAATGCACACCGTGGGGCATGCCCACGTACAACATCTTTGGCTGGCAGAAACCCTGCTACCTGCTGCAAGACGGATACGCGGACACCTTCAGTGAACTCATGGAAGCCACCGCATGGAACGAGTACGGAACGGAATCCGGCAATCCGCGTTGCGCCAACTGCATGGTGCACAGCGGCTATGAAGCTTCCGCCGTCGATGACGGGTTCAGCTCTTTGCGCGGCTTCGCGGCCATGGTGCGATCCACGGTATTCAACTCGCATAGAGACCCCGGCGCCGAACGTTTGCTCGAAGAACACACTGAGCCGGTCCACAGCTACAACCCGCTGGTCCAGATCGAACAGGCGGCGAGTGATCTTGAGGAGACGCGCGCATGAGCGGATCCGCCAACGGCAGACAAGCGGTAGAGAACCCTGAGCGCCTGGCTAACGTAGCCAAAACGGATTCGCTGGAAGTCGTCCCCGGCTTTGCCCATGAAAAGCTGGAAGGCTGGATTCCCGAACTGGCCGGTGAAGAAGAAGTCCGTCAGGCCCTGGAGAAGGCGTTCGACTATCGCGGCGACGTGACGCTTACCCGCAAAGACGGCAGCAAGATTGAAGGCTACATCTTTGACCGCCGCACCGGCAAAACGCTGAGCGATTCCGTGGTCCGGCTGTATCCCAAGGATTCAGGTGAAAAGCTCTCCGTCGCTTACTCGGACATTGCCGCTCTGGCCTTTACCGGACGTGATACCGCAGCCGGCAAAAGCTTTGAAGCCTGGGTGAAGAAGTACTGGGAAAAGAAAGCCGCCGGCGAGAAAGATATCCAGATCAAGCCGGAAAGCCTGGAGTAGGTTTTTGCCGCACGTAGCGGGCTTTGTGCCATACTTATGGTTATAGGTATGGAGGTTTTGATGGCTACTTTGAAGCTGACCGCAGTGGGAACGTCTACAGGTCTTGTTATTCCCAAGGAGATGCTGAACCGCCTGAAAGTTGGTCGCGGCGACACTCTTTTCGCCATCGAGACTCCGCAAGGTTACCTGTTGACGCCCTACGATCCCGAGGTGGAGGAAGACCTCCGCGTGGGCCGCAAGTTCATGCAAAAGTACCGTGAGACCTTTAAGGCCTTGGCTAAGTGATCGAGCCGCGATGGGTCAGCAAGTTGTCTCTCATACTGTTACATGCGGAAAGTCTTGCGGAATTCGGCGGCGGCGAAGGACTTCGTGACGAGGGTTTGCTGGAATCGGCACTGGCCAGGGCACGGAATCTGTTTGCCTATGAGGGAGTAACGGATCTTGCGGCATTGGCTGCTGCGTACTCAGCCGGCATCGCGCGCAATCATCCCTTCGTGGATGGCAACAAACGAGCAGCATTGCTGGTGATCGAGTTATTTTTGCAACGCAACGGGTACTCCCTGGCCGCTGACAAAGTGGACGGGACGCGCAGAATGATCAGCTTGGCGTCCGGCGAACTGACGGACGAAGCGCTCGGCATCTGGATACGAGAAAACATGATTAAGGCCGAATAACGGAAACACCATGAAAGCTTTCATCACAGGAGCCACGGGATTTGTCGGCAGCCATGTTGCTCGAGCATTGGCGGACCGCGGCGCGGACCTGCGCTTGCTCGTGCGTCCCAGCAGCAAGCTCGACAATCTTGCGGGGTTGAACGCGGAGACGGTTGTCGGCGATCTGCGCGAGCCCGCTTCCCTCAAGAAGGCCATGCAAGGCTGCGAGTTTGTGTTTCACGTTGCCGCCGACTATCGCATATGGGTGCGCGATCCCGAGGAAATGTACAAGGCGAACGTGGACGGCACCAAGGCCCTGATCCAGGCCGCGCAGGAATGCGGCGTGCGCCGCGTGATCTATTGCAGTTCGGTGGCAACCATGGGCTTCAAGGCCAGCGGAGGAATCGCCAACCCCGAAATCGTTGACGAAGCCACGCCGGTTTCGCTGGACGACATGGTCGGCCCTTACAAACGTTCAAAGTTCATGGCCGAGCAGATCGCTCTCGAGGCTGGACGCCGCGGCGGCAACGTGGTTGTCGTGAATCCGACCACTCCCATCGGCGAGAAGGACATCAAGCCCACGCCGACGGGGCGGATCGTCGTGGATTTCCTCAAACGCAAGTTTCCTGCCTACGTTGATACCGGATTGAACCTGGCGGATGTGAAAGAAGTGGCGCGCGGGCACGTGCTGGCCATGGAAAAAGCGCGTCCTGGCGAGCGCTACATTCTGGGCGGCGAGAACCTCACGCTCAAACAGATTCTGGACAAGCTGGCCGCTCTCACCGGCCTGCCTTCACCCACCATGAAAGTCCCCCACGCGGTGGCCATGGGCTTTGCGGCGTTCGATCAATTCTTTACCGGAATCGTGATGGGCAAAGAACCGCGAGCCACGATTGACGCGGTGAAGATGGGCCGCAAGATCATGTTCGCGTCGTCGGCCAAAGCTGAACGCGAGTTAGGATACAAAGTTCTTCCCGTGGAAGAGGCGTTGCGGCGCGCCGTTGACTGGTTCCAGGCGCATGGTTACGTTGCGCCAATCTCGCAACCTGCGGCGGTGAACGCATGAGCTGCCGCGTTGCCATCGTCGCCGCCATGGAGCGCGAACTGAAACCGCTGGTCCAGGGCTGGGCGCTGAACATCCTGACGGTGGAAGGCAAGACGCTGGTCTGCTATGAACAAGGCGACGTGGTGGCCGTGTTCTGCGGCATGGGAACTAAACGCGCGGAACTCGCAGCCCAGGCGATCGTGGAGCGCTACAAACCGCAGATCCTGATTTCCGCCGGAGTGGCCGGTGCGCTGATTCGTAGTCTCAAAGTCGGCAACGTGGTGCTGCCCAACGTGATTGTGGACGCTGCTACCGGAATCGAATACCGCTGCGCCGTTGGCGGACAAGTGGTAGGTGGCGGCGTGCTGGTGAGCACCTTCGAGATTGCCGGCAAAAAATCCAAGGACGAATTGGTTGAGTGCTTCCACGCATTGTTGGTCGACATGGAAGCCGCTGGCGTGGCCAAAGTGGCCATGGTCAAAGAGATCGGCTTCCGTTGCGTAAAAGCCATTTCTGACGAACACGATTTTGCCATGCCGCCGCTGGACCAGTTCATCAACGCGCAGGGAGGTTTTGAAACCGCGAAGTTCGCGCGCTGGGTGGCGGTGCGTCCGCAATACTGGGGGGCCACACTGGCCCTGGGACGCAACACGCGCCGCGCCGTGAACGCGCTCTGTGACTGGCTGGACAGGAACCTGGGCGGCAACCTGCAAGGCGCCAAAGTTGTTACACTGGATGGAGCGGAATCCTCAAAGAATTGATGCAAACAGCCACTAAGACTGATCCGAAGACGACTAATTCCTTGCCTTCCACGATGGAGGCGGCCGTGTATCGCGGTGTGAATGACGTTCGTCTGGAAACCGTGCCGGTGCCGGAAATCGGACACGGTGAAGTGCTCATCCGTGTGCACACTTGCGGCATCTGCGGGACCGATTTGAAAAAAATCCACACAGGATCGCACTCCGCGCCGCGCATCTTCGGCCACGAAACCGCCGGACAGATCGCCGCCATCGGCGAAGGCGTGGAAAAATTCCAGGTCGGCGACCGGGTAATGGTCTTCCATCACATCCCTTGCGGCGAGTGTTATTACTGCCGCCACAAAGTTTTCGCCCAGTGTCCTGTATATAAGAAGGTAGGGGCCACGGCGGGATTTGAGCCCAGCGGTGGTGGGTTTGCCGAATACGTCCGCGCCATGGATTGGATCGTCCGCAAAGGCGTGGTGAAAATCCCAGACGGCGTTTCTTACGAACAAGCCTCGTTCATCGAGCCGGTGAATACCTGCATGAAAGGCATGGAGGCCTTGCAGTTGCGGGCCGGAGAAGTGGTGCTGGTCATCGGGCAAGGCCCCATCGGTATCATGCTGGCCGTGCTGGCAAAACGGGCAGGTGCGACCGTGGTCACTTCCGATTTGTATCCCCAACGCCTTAAAATAAGCGAGACGTACGACTTACGGCACAATGTGAATGCTTCGCAGGCGGACCCCATGGAACGCGTGCGTGAACTCACGGAAGGCCGCGGAGCGGACGCGGTGATAGTGGCCACGGCCGGCAACAGTTTGATCCGTCCGGCGATTGACGCGGCGCGGCCGGGAGGCCGCATTATGTTCTTTGCGCAGACGCAACGGAGTGAAGTTACCATTGATCCTTCGGCGATCTGCGTGGACGAGAAGACGCTGCTGGGTTCTTATAGCGCGTCGGTGGATTTGCAGGACGAAAACGTAAAGCTGGTGTTCAGCAGGGAAATTGATTTTTCCCGGCTGATCACACACCGTTTTTCGCTGCGCGAGTCCGTGGAGGCCCTGCATCTGGCGTCGCATCCTGGGCCGGAATCGATGAAGGTTGTGATTCAACCTGGAATGGAGTGGGCAAAAATTTGAAAGGGCAAATGACAGCGGCCGTCCTGTATGGCAAAGAGGACGTGAAAATTGAAAAAGTCCCCATTCCCACCCTGGAACGCGGTGAAGTCCTGGTGAAGGTCAACGTGGCGCTCACTTGCGGCACAGACCTGAAAGTTTTCCAGCGCGGCTACCATGCGCGCATGATTGTTCCTCCGGCGTTGTTCGGGCACGAACTCTCCGGCGTGATTGAAGAAGTTGGACCCGGCGTGCGTGACTTCAAGCGCGGCATGCGCGTGGTGGCGTTGAACTCCGCGCCCTGCGGCGCCTGCTTCTATTGTCTTAAGCACCAGGAAAATCTCTGCGAAGATTTGCTCTTTAACAATGGCGCGTATGCCGAATACATCAAGATTCCGCGGCGCATAGTTGAAACCAACATGCTGGCCCTGCCGGAAGATGTAACGTTTGAATCCGCCGCCATGACCGAACCGCTGGCTTGCGCGTTGCGCGGGTTGCAGGAAACCGGCGCGGTCATTGGCGACACCGTTACGGTGATCGGCGCCGGCCCGCTGGGCCTGATGGTGATCCAACTGGCCAAGCTTACGGGATGCAAAGTGATCGCGGTGGTAAAACGTGACGAACAAGTCGTCTCCGCCCGCCACTTTGGCGCCGACGAAGTCGTTCAGACCACGAAAGTAAAAGATCCCGTGGACTCGCTGATCGCGGTGACCGAAGGCCGCGGGTCAGACATTGTGATTGAAGCCGTGGGCCGTCCGCAGGCGTGGCAGTGGTCCGTGGACATGGTGCGGCGTGGCGGCGTGGTGAATTTCTTTGGCGGCTGTGCCACGGGAACCAAGGTTGAGCTGGATACGAACCGTCTGCACTATTCAGAACTAACGCTCAAAGCCACCTTCCATCACACGCCCAAGACCGTGCGCAAAGCTTTCTCGTTGATCGCGGAAAAGAAAGTAAAGAGCACGGACTACGTAACCGGAGAAGCGCCGCTTTCAAAACTGAAACAGGTCCTGCAGCAAATGCTGGACCGTGGGAGCCAGATCAAGACCGCGATCATCCCCGGCCACTGATCATGCCAGTTTCCTCAGCCAATTCTTCGTCCATTCCGCAGCAGGCATTGGGATGGAACGCGCTGCCGGAGTCCTATCGGATTCCGGATGCAGCGCCGTCGCTGGCGGAAGCGCAGGCGTATTGCGAGCGGCTGGCCAAATCACATTACGAAAACTTTTCCGTTGCGTCGTGGTTTTTGCCGTCAAAGCTGAAACAGCATTTCTACAATGTGTATGCCTACTGCCGGATTTCAGATGATCTGGGCGATGAAGTGGGCGACGCCGCGCAGTCCCTGGAGCTTCTGGACTTGTGGGAAGCGGAGCTGAACGCTTGCTATGCGGGCGCGCCACGACACCCGGTTTTTGTTGCACTGGCTGAGACAATAAAGAGGTTCGGAATTCCCAAATACGAATTCTCTGATCTGCTGATCGCATTTCGCCAGGACCAAACGATCACCCGCTTTCCGACATTCGATGACATTCTCGCTTACTGCCGATATTCGGCAAACCCCGTGGGCCATCTGGTCCTTTACCTCTGCGGCTACAGTGACGCCGAGCGGCAAAAACTTTCTGACTACACATGTACCGCCCTGCAATTGGCCAACTTCTGGCAGGACGTGGTCGTTGACTGGGACAAAGCCCGCATCTATCTTCCGCTGGACAGCATGCAACGCTTTGGCGTGATGGAAAACGACATTGCGCAACGCCGGGCGACTCCGCAGTTTATCGAGCTGATGAAATTTGAAGTTCAGCGCGCGCGGGAGTGGTTTGACCGTGGCATGCCGCTGATCAAAATGGTGGATAAAGAATTGGCGGTTGATCTCGATCTCTTTAGCCGTGGCGGGCAGGAGATTCTGAACGCCATTGAAAAGCAAGGGTATGACGTGCTGCGGCAACGACCAGTGATTTCAAAATCGCGCAAGCTCCTGCTGGTGGCGCGCGCCGCGGCAGGCAAGCTACTGTGACCCATGACCAAATCACGCATGCTTACGCCGTTTGCAAGGGCGTAGCCCGCCGCGAAGCCAAGAATTTTTATTACGGTTTCCTGGTGCTGCCTTCCGACAAACGCAACGCGTTTTGCGCGGTCTACGCTTTCATGCGCCACGCGGACGATCTTTCCGACGATCCGAACATGGACATTCCGCAAAAACGCCAGAAACTGGACGACTGGATTGAAGCCGCGCGCCAAGTCTTTGCCGGCAAGCCGACGGACGATCCGGTGCTGATGGCGGTCGCCGATACACAGCAGAAATATAAAATCCCGCAGGAACTGTTCGAGAAGCTGGTCTACGGCACCAGCATGGACTTGCAGATTCCACCGCCATCCGGTGACGTGCCGCCGATCCTGTGCAATACGTTTGAAGACCTGAAGGAATATTGTTATTACGTGGCCTCCGTCGTCGGGCTGGTGTGCATTCACATCTTTGGTTATGACGACAAGAAAGCCGAGTTTCTGGCCGAGGACTGCGGCCTGGCGTTTCAACTTACCAACATCCTGCGCGACGTAAAAGAAGATGCCGCCATGGGGCGCATTTATTTTCCGGCCGACGATCTGGCGCGCTTCAATCTCACGCCTGAGCACTTCAGCAAGTCCGCACTGGCCGATCCCACGCAGGCACAGCAACTGCAAGGCCTACTGGAATTTGAAGCAGAACGCGCGCGGAGATATTACGAATCCGCGAAATGGCTGCTGGAACTGATCCACGAAGATAGCCGCGGCGGACTCTGGGTGCTGGTTGAAATCTACAGCCGCCTGCTCAAGAAAATTACTGAACGCAACTATGACGTTTTCAGCGAGCGCGTAAGCCTGAGTACGTGGGAAAAACTCACGGTGGTGGCGCGTGGATTTATTCTCCGCATCGCATGAGCGCGACTTCTCAAGGCAATTCCGTCGGGATTATCGGCGGCGGTCTGGCCGGGCTGGCCGCGGGCTGCGCTCTGGCCGATGCCGGGATGAAAGTCACGCTGTTTGAGCGGCGGCCTTACGTCGGCGGACGCGCTTCTTCCTACGAACACCCCGGCACCGGAGAAGTGGTGGACAACTGCCAGCATGTTCTCTTTGGCTGTTGCACCAACCTGATCGACTTTTACAAAAAGCTGGGCGTGGCGGACAAGATCGGGTGGTCCAGCAACATCAATTTTATTGAGCCCGGCGGACGCCTCACCGTATTTGCACCCAGTAAACTTCCAGCGCCGCTACACAACGTACTGGCGTTCATCCGCTCGCCGCTGTTTTCGTTGGGGGACAAGCTGGCGATTGCGCGCGGACTCACCGCGATGCTGCGCGGATTGCCGGAAGATTCCAGCCAGGATTTTCTCACGTGGCTGCGTGAGCAAAAGCAGACGCCGCAAGCCATCAAGCGATTCTGGGAGCCGGTGTTGATCAGCGCGCTGACGGAAGACCTGGATCGCATCTCCGTCCGCTACGCAACGAAAGTATTTCGCGAGTTGTTTTTGTTTTCGGCCGAAGGCGGCAAGATGGGCGTTCCTACGATTCCGCTTTCTGACCTCTACGCGGCGGCGATCGACTATATCCGCAAGCGCGATGGGGAAGTGTTGTTGCGGACGGTGGTGACGGGTTTCAATCCGGCTGCCGACGGCGTTACGCTGACCACCGCGTCCGGTGAAACGAATTTCGACTATGCCGTTGTGGCAGCACCGTTCCAGACGGTGGCTGGTATCTTGCCTGCCGATACAGTTGGCGAAAACCTGAAGGCCAAGCTCCAGCACTTTGAGCCGTCGCCGATCACCGGCATTCATCTTTGGTTTGACCGTGAGGTCACGCAGCTGCCGCACGCCGCGCTCATGGACCGCACCATCCAGTGGATGTACCAAAAATCCAAGTTACAGGAAAATCGCCAGGGGCCAGGAAGCTACATGGAACTAGTGGTCAGCGCATCGAAGTCTCTGGTGCCGAAGTCGCGTGAAGAGGTGCTGGAGATCGCGCTGCGCGAACTGGCGGAATTTTTTCCCGCGGTGAAAGATGCGACAGTGACGAAATCGGTTGTCGTAAAAGAAGTTTATGCGGCATATGCAATTTTGCCGGGACTTGACGAATTCCGTCCTGAAGCCGCCACTGCCTGGCCACGCGTGTTTCTGGCCGGCGATTGGACAGCCACCGAATGGCCCGCGACCATGGAAGGTGCCGTGCGCAGCGGATATCTCTCGGCGGAAGCCATCACGGCGGCAATCGGGCAACGTCAGCAATTCATCGTGGCTGATCTGCCGAAAGCTGGTTTGATGAAGTTGCTGGGATGAATTTGTCCAGGCGAAACTCTTTCTTGCCGAATCCTGATAATTTCTAGTTAGATTTCGCCAGCAGTGCCACGCCGATGCAGACCAGCGCGGCGGCCAGCCACCGGCGGCGATCAACATTTTCATGCAGAATGAACTTAGCCATCACTGCCGAGCATATAAAGGTGAGCGAAGCCGAAGCCGGAGCTACGAGGCTGGCGTCTCCCCAGGAAAGCGCGGTGAGCAGGCAGAAGAAGCTGAAGATCAGGCAGCCGAGCGCAATGAGAAACAGCCGGTTGCTGGCCACGCGGCGGATGACGGCAAGAAAGCCATGTTCCGTGCGGATGGCGTCCAGATCTCCGATGCGCTTCATCGCCGCAGAAAGTAGAATGTCGCCGGTGCTGGAAGCCACCACGAGCATGCCAATCGCCGTCCAGACTTTAAGCAAGTTCATGCTGGATCTCCGCTGCTTTGGCTTTCGTTCCCTCAAGCTCCACAATCTTTTCCGGATGCTCCGTGCGCGAAGGCCCGCGTGCTACTAGGCCTACTCCGCAGGTGATCAGCAGTACGCCGGACCATCGCCACATGCTGATGTGTTCATGCAGAAAGTATTGCGACCACACGGCCGTTACCACGTAGCCCATGGCCGTTGCCGGCAACACGAACGTAAGGTCGGCCCAGGAAAGCGCGGTCAGGTAGGAATAGAAGAAGCCGGTCAGGCAGGCGATTCCCAGGATGATCCATGGATTCAGGAACGCGGAGAAGATGTGGGTCCAGTTGCCCATCTGGATCTGGCCCAGGTCATCCATGCCGCGTTTGAGCATGACATCGCCTGTCCCGTTGCAACAGGCGATGGCCGCATAGATAAAGATCTTCTTCCACTTCACGCCGGGTTAGTCTCCGGCAACCTGGGTTGCTGTTTTCTCGGCTTCGCCGCGTGCCGTGGTGGCGCGCATTTCCTTGGCGGCGCGATTGCGTGCGGCGCGCAGCTTCATGAATGACTTAGCTTCTTTGTACAGGCGTTTACGATCAACCGAGTTGAATGCCGCTTTGCGCACAATGCGGAAGACCGCCTTCGGACGGAAATAGTACTCATCGTAAAACTTGTGGACCATTTCCAGCACGTGTTCGCGGGGCAATCCGGGATATTGGATCTGCGCGACCTGGTGACCGCCATCGTCCACCATGCGTTCGTTTCCGACGATGAAGCCGTTGGCTTTGGCGAAGTCGTACATTTCGGTGCCAGGGTATGCGTGCGCGATGGAGACCTGAATGGTTTCCACATCGAGTTCTTTCGCAAAGTCTATCGTGTTGCGGATCGACTCGCGCGTCTCGCCCGGCA
>JANXPR010000564.1 GCA_025357215.1 Acidobacteriaceae bacterium
GCCGGGGTGCAGCAAGACCGCACCCCGGTTTTAGATGAAAGAGAGTCTGGCGTTTTCTACGACGGTAGAGATGCCTGATCCGGGGCTACAAGGGACGACGGACATTGACCCTGAGTAGCCTTCCCCTACGGAGGTGAATCACGAATATGCCCTGCAAGCTCGTCCGGTGCGCGGCCGGGAGCTTGAATACAACTTAACTCGACATTTGCAGTACTGTTTTATTTTGAAGTTGAATAGCCGCTCGAATTTGCCTTCCCGCGGTTATTCAACTTCAATTTTTTTGTTATCCAAAAGTAACAGCCTGCCCAAGGACCACGTAAAAGAAGTTCTGCGTCTTACTCTATGAGTGCATCCCAAAAGTCCAAAAGATATATCACGGTGCGATTCTTATAAATTTTAATGATCTTCCAACAGGCTTCTAATTTCACCGCGCGAATATGCCTTATCGACGGATCGATGCTTCCGGGTCCAAAGTTCCACGCGTTGGCCAGACTGTAACGGCCACAGCTTTCCTACCTGGCATCTCCAAGAGATGCTTTGCATTGCACGTTCCTTGCTGGAACGCGAGCAAGCGCAAACGCACCGCTTGGCAGATCAAAGTCCCTCAAGGTTAAAACATTTGTTAGTTAGCGCGGAATCGTTGCCGTCCAACGCAGTGACCCCGGTTGTGGCCAATGTGCAAGACCTGGCCATCACCATGACCTCCCCGGCATCCGTCAATGCGGGATCACTCATCGCGTTTACGATGGTAGCGAGCCATGGCGGTCCGGGCAACGCAGCCAATGTAACTCTCACGGACACGATCCCCTCGATTCGTGTCCTTCTCCGCGGACGCTCGCGTGAGCTGCACCGGCCCTCAAACGGGCTCGGCGGGCGGGATGATTACTTGTAATTTCTCTTCAATTCTTAGTGGACAAAGCGCCACGATTGGAGTAACAGTAAGCCCTGCGGCGGGCGCCGGAAGCCCCAATACCACGGCTTCAGTGTCCATGGCCGGAGCGAGCGGCCCGGTCCATAGTTCAGCTTCAGTAGTTGTCAGTCAACCTGTTGGTGGCGTGCAACTTAGCGTCCCCGGGGTTGGTGCAAGTGTAACGGCCGGTGGTACTGGCGGGTCCACTGGGGTGGTGGCGCGATTGCCGGCGGGGGTGGTAGCGCCACCCATGGTTTTGATAAGGTAAGCATCCGTAATACCGGTTCTTCTAGGATAGTTCGCCATGCGGGCGGGATGGGTTCCAGGCGAGACTCGCGGCGCGCAGCGCCGGAGTTGCAATGAAGGTTTAATTTTTAACGAGGTTGTAGCCATACTCCTGCCCGATGGTTTATGGCTACAGCAGGGGCTGCCGTTCAGTACGGCCCGCAAAGCGGCAGCCCCGCCTAATCTCAAATGCGCGGGCAGGTCAGCACACACTTCGATCATGTGTGTGCAGCAGCTCAGACGGGGACCGGCTTCGGGCCCGGATTCGCCAGATGAGCTTTCGGACCGGCAACCACCATGATCAGTATTGGTGATGAACAGGATGTTTCAGCCCGAACAAGCCACCGCTCCCTCTCTGGTTCTAAAGACACGACTCACGGACCGCAATTTTGAGCTTTCTGATTTCATTTCTCCCAACGGCCTGAATGGCAGCCTGCTGATACTGCGCAGGAAAGAAGTCCTTTTCCGCAAGGACTCGGCCGCCGATTCTGCTTTTTATCTGCAGGAAGGCCGCATCAAGTTGCGGATGGCTTCGCTACAAGGCCACATGGCCACCGTGGCCATCATGGGCCCCGGCGATTTTATGGGAGAAGAGTGTCTTGGTCCCGGACAGGCAAGCCGCCTGGCGACCGCCGTGGCTATTTCTTCCTGCACCATCGTTCGGATGGAGCGTCCCTTTCTGGAACAGAAGCTGCGCACTGACTCCGTATTCTTCGATTACTTTCTCGAGTTGATCCTCACGCGTAATCGCCGCCTGCAGGAAGATCTGATGGCCCATCTCTGTTATTCGGGTGAAAAACGGCTGGCGCGGGCGTTGTTCATATTGGGCGGACTGGCGAGTTCCAAGCGCGAAGAAGAAGTAGTGGAACGCATTAACCAGGACGAACTCGCCGAACTGATCGGCACCACGCGCGCCCGCGTAAGCTTTTTTATGAATCGCTTCCGCGAAAGAGGGTTAATCGACTACAACGGTGAACTCACCGTGCGCCGCTCACTGCTGGAAGTGATCACCGGACGTTAGCCCGGATTTTCAGGGAAGGTATTCTTTAAAAAAGCTGCGAACTTCCGCTGCCCACCTTGGCTGGCGTTTGTTCCGTAAGAGCTTTTTTCTCCTGGCTGGCGCGTCTGGTTTCCTGAGCGCCCGCCAGAGTGATGTCCTGGGAACCAAATTTCACGCCAATTTTCTTCAAGAAGGCTGAAGGTGGCGAGCCGCCGGCAAAGATCCACGCAAAGTCATTGGCCATTTCCTGTTGCTGCCCGTTTAGGTCCAGGACCACGGAGTTCGGTTTAAATTCCGCGACGTTGGAGTTGAAGAACACTTTCACCCGGCCGGTCCGCATGCATTCTTCCATGCGTTTGGAGTTGCGCTCCTTAATGCGTCCAAATTGGGCCTGCCGGTAAGAGAGAGTTACCACGTTGCCTTTTTGCTGTGCCAATCCCATGGCCGCTTCCACGGCGCTGTCACCACCGCCCACGACCAGGATTTTCTTGTCTGTGTAATGGTCGGCTTCAATCAGGCGGTACATCACTTTGGGCAACTCTTCGCCTTTCACGCCGAGCTTGCGGGGATCGCCATTGCGCCCCAGCGCCAACAGCACGGAAAGCGCGCGATACTGTCCGGTGCTGGTGGTCACGGTAAAAACTCCGTCTGGCCCTTTTTTGATGTCGTCTACTTTTTCGCCGGTGCGGACGTTGAAATCCGAGCGGTTCAGCACCATGTCCCAGAAAGCCAGAAGGTGTTCCTTGGAAAGTTCCAGCTTGTTGAACTTGCCATACATGGGGAACTGCACGGGACTGGTCATAACCAGCTTCTGTCGCGGGAACTTGGCCACCGTGCCGCCAATCTCGTCGCGTTCCAGTGTGACGTAGCTCATCTTGTGTTCAATGGCGCGCAGGGAAGAGCTGATGCCCGCCGGTCCGGCGCCGACGATCAACACGTCGTAAACATCCACGAGCTTCGAACGGTCCTTGCGCGCGGCCATGCGGCGAGCGAGCAGATCAACGCAGTCGCGGCCCTGGTTCACCGCGTTTTTGATCAGCGCCAGTCCGCCGAGTTCACCCACGATGAAAAGATTGTTGATGCTGGTTTCAAATTCCGCGGAAAGAAACGGCATGTCCGCGCCCAGGCTGGGACTGGCCATCACAATGGTGATGGCGCCCACCGGACAGGCTTCCGCGCACAGACCGTGCCCGATGCATTTGTGACCGTTGGCGATCACCGCTTGTCCGGCCAGCATGGCCAGCACGTCGCCTTCCGGGCAGACTTGCGTGCAGGTGGCGCATCCTATGCAATTTGTGATGTCAATGTGAGGATGCTGGCCGCGCGGGCCTTCGGAATACATCTTGCCTTTTTCCACGGCGGCGCGCGCTTCTTCGTCCCGCTGTTTTTGCTTCTTGAGGTAGCGGAAGACGAAAAAAGCGGTAACCACCAGCGCGAAGCCTGCTGCAAAAAGACTATCCATTCGTTGCTTTTCCTCTACCGCATCATTTATCTAGCGCGTCAAATATCGATCGACATTTATCTAGCGCATCATTTATCTATCGCATCAAGCCAAACATGACGGCGATAACAATGTGCACCACGGCCAGCACCGCAAATGAATAGCTGAACGGACGGTGTACCACATGCCACAGATGCAGAATCTTCTGCGACTTGGTGAGGAACAGCATTTTCTTGGAAAGTCGCGCCTGGTCGCGGGCCACGACAATAATGCGTTCAACTTTGTAGTTACGCGACGGCAGAAAGCCTGCCAGGCTGAATAGAGTTCCAAAGAAGCCAAGCGTTTTGCGCCGTACGCGGGCCACGCGGAACGGCCGCAGGAAATCAATCCACAGGAGCGCACCGAGCGCGCGCAGGGAAGATTCGCGCTCCACGTACTTGGCGGACGGCAGGCGAAAAAGAATGGCCAGATCGCCTGGACGCACCACACGTTGCGCGGAGAGCTCGTTCGTCAGGGTTTCCTGGCGTTGCTTGAGCTCGCTCAGGGAGAATTCCGTGGAGTTCATGCTGCGCGGAATCTGCGCGAAAACATAACGCCCTACGATGCCGCTGATCGCCACGGCAAACATGATCCAGTACGCCATGCCGGCGATTCCACTGAATTTAAAAGATGCGTGGAACGCAATTACCACCGGACCGGTCAGGCCCATCACAATGTGAAAATCCAGCCAGTGGCGCGAGTTGCCCATCCGTCCCAGCCATTGCCAGCGCTTCCGCAACGGATAAATGAAGATCAGCAGAAACAGAAAAACGCCAAAGATGCCCAGGGAAAGCCCAATGAGCCCGCCGGGTTTCAGCAAAGCGTGCTTCGGATGATAAGGGCGGTCCATGGCGGACGTTAGGTAGTAGCCCAGCCCGTAATAAAGGATGTACGCCGAAAATCCGATTGCGGCCATCGCGCTGATGGCCACACGCGTTTTATGGCCTTTGCTCTCTGCGGGGACGGCCTGGGTTGTTACGGTGGTTGTAAGGCCCAATGTGCTCATTGATCTTTTGCTTTCAATTTTTCCAGGTCTACAGTTTCCGTGGTGCTTACGGAGAAAAGATGATAGTTGCTGAAATGGTGTACGTTTTTCCAGTGCTGTTTCGCGGTGTTTACTTCAACCACAGCCTGCGCCGGCAGCCAGTATGTTTTGGTGTCCGGTTGAAAGCCGACGGCGGCGTAGTCCACTTCGCTGTGCAGGCCCTTAAGACCAAGGTCCTCCATGGTTGAACCCAGATCGGTTTCAATGTGCTCCACGATTCCCGTGGCCGGATCGATACGCGCCGTGCCCGCGAGTGACAGCGGATATTCGCGTCCGCGCAGCAGAAGGACGGCCGGCGTTGGACGGCCTTTTACATGTTGAAAATGGACCTGCGCATAAACCTTGTTGTTGACCTGAACGTCGGGCAAACGCTCAAACGTGAAACTGGCCTGGTAGTAAGGATGGAAGATCAACGCCTGCGTGGCAAAGCCGTTGGTCACCAGCATGGAAATATTTTTCTTTGCATGCGACTGCTTCAGCGCTTCGCGAGCTTCGTACAACACAGGCTCGTTGCCTTGATTTTGCGCCAGCACCAGATAATCAAAAGAAGACTGGATGCGTTCTTCCGTTTTGCCTTTCAGGTTGAGTTTTTCCTGTAGAACGTCTTCGCTGCATTTCACGTCGGCCAGCTTGTCAAGAAACTTGGCAACGCTGGCGCCGGCCCGGTTCAGGATTTCGTCAAGCTGGGGCGACTGCGCGGTCGCCGGCCTCGTGGCTACGGCGAGCAGAGTCAATCCAATGATCGTGCTTTTGGTTGCAGTGATTTTCATTTGCTGCTCTTCCTCGTGTCGAAGCGGTAACCCATCGTCATGAGCCACTGGTCAAAATTCTGCGTGCTGCTGCGCTGCAAGTTGAAGGACGATTCAACAAAGTAGTGCCCACCCAGGTTTAAATCGATTGTTGATCCCAGCAGCCGGTAGTTGGTGGCCGTACCCAGCGAAGAGATGAAATTCTGTTTGCCCGCGGTAACTTCAAGCCTTGCATTTTCATGGAAGCTGCGGGAAATCGACGCGGCGCGGTAGTCGCCACGGCCAAACGAGCTGTCAAACTTGGAATAGCGAACGTCGCCGCGGATTCCGGTAAACCACAGGCGCGCAACCGTTATGCCGTAGAGTTGGTTAAGCGAGCTTTTAGCGTCGCCGCTTTTATTGCTCTGGCCAAAGTTGTTGTACACGCTGATGCGCCCGGGCAGTTCTACGCGCGCGCCGGCGCTGAAGCCCTGGAACAGAAACTTATCTAAAAGCCCGGTGCCTACTAGGGACGCGTCAAAGGTCGGGACGTCACGGAAGTAGTTGTGATTGAAGTCGAATGACAGCCGGCTGAACGGCGAAATGCGCAGCGTGGCAAAGCTGCGGCTCAGGCCTTCCTCAATGCCGCCGGTGGGCAGATGCTGTTTATCGGCCTGCGCCGAATGGTAGATGGAAAGGAAGCGTTTATAGAAGAGACCGTTTTCAGAAAAAATGAACTGGCGGTCTTCTTTCCATTCCAATGCGCTTACAGCAATGCCTTCCGTGCTGGTTACGCGCACGCTGTCAAAGCTGCCGCCTTCAAAAGCGACAAACGAACCGGCGAGCCGGCGGTCTTGGTTGTAATCAAAGGACGCCGGATCGGGCGTGGTGCCGCCAAAGATTCCAAGCGTGGTGTGCTTGCCGATTTTCAAGCCGCCGTAGCCGCCGTCAATCGTATCCAGGCTGGGCGCCCACGGTAGATAGAGACGTCCCACGCCGGCCACAAAGTGTGATTGCGGATTCAGATACGTAAGCCCGATGGTGTATGTGCGGTTGACCAAATCGAACACGCTCTGCGGTACAGGTGAAGTGCTGGTGCCGGAATGCATGTTGAGGCGTCCGCGCCAATAACCGTTCAAATTCCAATATGAGCCGCCAATGCGCGAGATGTCCGCGCGAAACACGGCGCCGGCCTGAGAATTGGTCACGGTGTTGCCGCCGCCCCGGCTGCTGATGTATGTGTAGTCCATGCCGATTCGTCCGCGCGCGCGATTTACTTCCGGCGAAGGCGGCTTGGGGACGGCGTCGCGGACCTCTTCGTCCAGCGGATCGCCCTCGGAGAAGGCAATCACCTGCGGATATTTGCGCGTTGGTCCAAGTGTGCGCGCCTGTACCATTTTGTCCTGGTCACCTTGCGAGAGCTGGGCTACGTCACCGCGAAGAACATCGCCGGTTTTTTCACGGACTTCGCAAACCGCGGACGTGTTGGACACGGAAACGACCGACACTTCCGCCACCGCCGGCTTGTTGACCAGATCGCTTCCATTGGCTGCCGGATCTCCGGCGTGCTTCAGTGTAAGGACCATACCTTCCACCAGGCCGGCGTTTTTGCCGCCGTCTATATAGATGGCGTCTTCTGCAACATACTTAACGGTAAAGCTCGTCTTCAATAAGGCGCTGGACGCGGTGACACCAGGTTCCGCCGGCGGCGCTGACATATTCGCTGCGGTTGGCGAATTTGAAGGTGTTGCGGGCGTGACAGCCGTCGCCGCCGTAACTGGTGTCGTCGCGGAAGTAGAGCCGCCTGAGCCAGATGCGGTCGATGCTGTTGTCGTTGCCGGAGCGGTAACTGTTGCAGTTGATGGTTTGGTTGCCGCCGGCGGCGTAGGCCTCTTGCCTACAGCTGCCATGATCGGATTAGCGGGGGCCGCAGCGCTCGCAACCGGTGCAGGTGTTGGCGCGGGTTGACTGACTGCGACCGCCGCTGTGTTGGGCGCGATCGGGGAAGTGTTGGCGCTGGATGAAGCAATACCAGGCGCTGGAGGTTTGTTCGTTGTTGTCGGCGCAGTGAAGACGGCATTCGCAGATGGATTTGTGGTGGCCATCGAAGTAGGCGCGGCTGCGGCTGTCGCCGGCTGATTATTCGTGGGTTGGTTATTGGCCGCACTCGTTACAAGAGCTGCGGTTGGCGCAGGCGTCTTGGTAGCCACCGTCGGCTGTCCTGTTTTTTCCCGTTTGCGGCGTGCAATTTCCCGGGCAGCGTCCGCCAGGGAAATCTGCCCGCTGGTTTCCACCGGAGTTGGGCTGGCGCGCGCGGGAACCGGAGCCGCTTGCGGAGCGGAGGCAGCGGACGAAGCGCGAGCATTCTCGCGGTCCATTTCCACCAGCGGCGCTTTGATCACGCCTTCGCGTTCCTGCTGCAACGGCGTTACGGGAATGACTGCTGTACGCGCCTGTTTGTCATGAGCAACAAGGACCAGCGTAGCCGTGTCGCCGCGATGGACGTCCGCCGTCTGGCTACGAACTTCGCACTGAGCGGACGTGCTGGATACTGACACAACCGTCAACTTTGCGACGATGGTGCTGGCTTTTATGTCGCCGCCCGAGCCGCCTAACAACTGGGAGCGCTTGATGTTAAGCATCATGCCCGGAGCCAGACCATCCGCGCGGCCGCCGTCAATTCAACGCCGGCCGTACTCCGTTGAACGCCTCCGTTCGCTTGGATTCCGGACGAAGAATGTTTCCCGGGGACCTCCCTGCCGCGCCCTCTAATTTAAGAAGATACGCCGTTCTTCCGCGAAGTTAAGTAC
>JANXPR010000567.1 GCA_025357215.1 Acidobacteriaceae bacterium
TCCAAACCGTCTGACCACATGGGACCGTTCATCATGGCTCCGGAAGGACTGGCCCGCCTCTTTGTTCCACTCGGCGGATTGGCTGATGGTCCGTTCCCAGAGCACTATGAACCCATCGAAAGCCCAACCGACAATTTGCTCCATCCCAAACAGTCCAACAGTCCGGTGGTAAAGAAATACAAATCGGACATGGACAAATACGGCACGCCCAAAGACGGCTACAACGTGGTCTGCACCACATACCGTCTCACCGAGCATTACCACTACTGGACCAAGAACAACCCCATGAACATGGAGCTGGTTCCTGAGCCTTTCGTGGAAATCCCGGTGGACCTGGCGACCGATATGGGACTGAAGGGCGGAGAGAAAGTAAAAGTCTCCAGCGCTCGCAGTTCGTACTTCTGCAAGGCCATGGTCACTAACCGCATTAAGCCCATGATGATCGCCGGTAAGAAGACCTACCAGATCGGTATCCCCATTCACTGGGGCTACATGGGACGCGACGACAAACGGCCTGAAGCCGAACGCACACCTGCCAACCGGCTTTCACCCACGGTGATTGACCCTAACGCCTTCACTCCGGAATTCAAGGGATTCCTGGTGAAGATCGAGAAAGTCTAAGGAGCGCGCCATGAGCAATGGAACATTGGAAGTTAAAGCAATTTCCGGCCATCGCGGCGGCACGCCCGGGAAAGGCGTTTCCCGCGATTACGACGTATGCAAACTGGTGGACACCACTACTTGCATCGGTTGTAAGGCCTGCGAAGTTGCCTGCCTGGAGTGGAACGGATACGAATTCCGTGACACCACCTTTGACAATACCTATCAGACCATGCCGGACACGGCATGGAACTTCTGGAACCTCATTCGCTTCAATGAACATGAAGCCGATGACGGTACACCGCAGTGGCTCATGCGTAAAGACCAATGCATGCACTGCGCTGAACCTGGCTGCCTGATCGCCTGTCCCGCGGACGGCGCGATCGTGCAGTACACCAACGGCATTGTGGACTTCAACCAGGAACATTGCATCGGTTGCCAATACTGCGTCACCGGCTGCCCGTTCAATATTCCCAAGTTCAACAATGAAACCAAAAAGGTCTATAAGTGCACTCTGTGCTCAGACCGCGTTGGAGCAGGTTTGGAACCGGCTTGCATCAAGTCCTGTCCCACGGGCTGCCTGCACTTTGGCAGCAAGGAAGACATGCTGTTTGAGGCTGAAAAGCGCGTTGACCAGTTGAAGAAGCACAGCAACTGGACCAACGCCGGCGTGTACGATCCAAGCGGCGTAGGCGGCACGCACGTCATCTACGTTCTGGGCGACGCCCGCGATCCCGAGAAATACGGCGGTCTCCCGGCGAATCCCACCGTACCGTTCTTCGTGAAGATGTGGAAAGGCCCGCTTAAGTGGATTGGCGGAATCGCCATGGGACTGGGCATCGCGGCGCTCTTTGGCCATTACGTCCGTTACGGCCCGAAGCCAGCCGGTGAAGAAGGAGGCAAGCAATGAGCAGCAACATTGTTGTCCGCCACGGAACCGATCTTCGCGAGAATGAGATCGTTCGCTATACGCTCAAGGAGCGCATGTGCCATTGGGTTTCAGGAGTAACGTACCTCTATCTCCTGGCCACCGGCATGGCCTTGTTTACTCCTTACTTGTACTGGATTGCTGTTGTGCTCGGAGGCGGAGCCACCATCCGCTTCTGGCACCCCGTAACTGGTCTGATCTTTGCCGCCACTGCCTTCTGGATGCATAGCCTCTGGGGCAAGGACATGAAGATCACTGAC
This sequence comes from Acidobacteriaceae bacterium, assembly GCA_025357215.1. GTDB lineage: Bacteria > Acidobacteriota > Terriglobia > Terriglobales > Acidobacteriaceae > Angelobacter. Next base: position 1,789 of record JANXPR010000567.1, read on the forward strand.
GATGACCGCAAATGGAGCAAAACCATTGAGTCCTACCTCACCAACCGGGACGAAAATGTGGCTCCTGCCGGTCACTTCAACCATGGCCAGAAGCAGTATTACTGGGTCATGTATTACGGCACCATCGCCCTGCTGATCACTGGCCTGTTCATGTGGTTCCCGGAACTCATGCCGCGCAGCGCTCACTGGGTGTTGTCCCTGATTATCTTCGTGCACGTGGTCGCGGCGCTTTCGACTATCGCCGGCTTCATCATCCACTTGTACATGGGCCTGTTCTTCGTCTCTGGTGGTCTCCACGGGATTCTGTGGGGACGTGTTCCCGCAAGCTGGGCAAAGGCTCACCATCCTCTTTGGTACAAGCAGGTGGCGGGCACGGACCGTGATCGGGACCCGACCAGCTTGAAGAAATAAAGGAGCCTATTGAAGTCTTCCTGGGACCTCCGCATTACGCGGGCGGGTGAGTTGCTGAAAAAGCAGCCGGCAGTCGCCGAGTTGCTCAAGTTTTACCAGCAGCTCGCCCGCTTGCAACAATCCATCCACACATCTTTGAATTCCGCGCCTGAGCACGAAATTTCCGTGCTGGTGCCGCATTTTGCCGCGCTGATCGCCTTGGTCAAGCAAGACGGCACTCCTATTCTTAAGCAGGCCGCTGAAGCCCTGGAGAACGAGTCACCGGAAAGCCGCAGGGAACTGCTGGAAGGCATCTGGCAGCATGAAGTGGACTCACGCGAACTGGCCCCCGAGTACGCTTTCTTTGCGCGAGCCTTGCTCCAGCCTTACGCTGAGTTGCTTTCTGAGAAAGCTACCGGCCTGGATGCCGACTCCGGCCAGATGAAATGTCCGTTCTGCGGATCGCAGCCGCAGTTCGCTGTGCTTCGCCCGGAAGGCGATGGCGGCAAGCGTTCGCTCGTGTGCTCGCTCTGCGCCAGGGAATGGCTCTTCCGCCGCCTGGTTTGCCCTAATTGTGGAGAAGAAGACAAGGAAAAGCTGCCGGTGTGGATTGCCGACGATTTCAAATACGTTCGCGTGGAAGCCTGCGAAACCTGTCACACGTATATCAAGTCTATTGACCTCACCAAAGACGGCAACGCTGTTCCCGTCGTCGACGAACTCGCCACCGTACCGCTGGATCTCTGGGCTGAAGAACACCATTACCAGAAGTTGGCGCCCAATCTGTTTGGAATCTAGCTCCTCGCTTTCGAGGTTACTCGAACGTCAGTAAAGCCGTGACCACGCCGTCTTCCGGAAGCGAGAAGCGGAACCCTGCTTTAGCGAACATTTCCTTCATACTGTAGTTTTCTGACAACGTCGATCCTTCCAGCCCGGAAATGCCTTCCTTACGCGCGATGACCACCATGCGTTCCAGCAGGTGCGTGCCTAGTCCGCGTTTCTGGAAGTTGTCCGCCACCAGGAACGCGACTTCCGCTGTATTGTCGGAATGCTTACGGATCATGCGTGCCACGCCGGCAATGCGGCGCGCTCCGGTGTCGTCGTTATATTCGGCCACCAGCGCGATCTCACGGTCATAGTCGATAAAGCATTTGGTGAACAGGCGCTCGTGGGACGTTCTTACGTCCACCTTTAGCGGCAGGAAGAAGCGAAAGTAGACGCTGTTCTCGGAAAGCTGATGATGGAAATCGACCATCAGCGCTTCGTCGTCCGGACGGATCGGACGCAACGTGAAATTCTCCCCTTCGCTCTGCCATGTTGTGACGTATTGATTCGGATACGGACGGATCGCCGGACGCGGCAACTGTGCGTCTTTAACGCTGGAAGGATGCAGGATCACGCGTGCATCGAGCGCCATGATGGTGTCTGGCCCGGCGAGCAGCGGATTGATTTCAATGTCGGCGATGCGCGGATTTTCGACGACCAGTTCACTGAAACGGACCAGCAGCTCTTCGAGCTTGTCCAGATCAACCGGCTTGTTGCCGCGAATGCCTTTCATGGCACGCAGGATCCGTGTGTGTTCCATCACGCGGCGCGCCAGAGTGGTGGTGAGCGGTGGCAGTGCGTGCGCCAGGTCGCCCATCACTTCCACCAGTTGGCCGCCCATGCCAAAAACCATCACTGGACCAAACTGCGGGTCAGTGGAACTGCCCAGAATCAGCTCAAAGCCAGAAGCTTTGATCATTGGCTGCACGGTTACGCCGTGGAAGCTTGAGTCCTTGCTGAATTCTGTTTCGATTTTGGCAAACGCCGCGCGCACGGCTTCAGCATTTTGCTGGTTCAGCTGCACGCCACCGCGGTCTGATTTATGAGTGACTGTTTCGGAATGTAGTTTTACCACCACCGGGAAGCCAATGGATTCCGCGGCTTTTACCGCGTCGTCCACATTCAACGCCAGTCTGGATTCCGTGACCGGAAATTCGTAGGCCGCCAGAATCTGTCGCGACTCATACTCGGTGAGAATCGTGCGATCCTTGCGTTGGGCTGCCGCAATGATGTTGGCTACGCGCTTGGGGCCGTCTTCCGGCAGATTGCCGGTGAATTCCGGCGCTTCGTAGAGAGCTTGCAGGTTTGAGGTGTAGCGCCACATGTAAGCAAAGCTACGGGCCGCCGCGTCTGGATATTCAAACGTGGGAATTTTGGCTTCGTTCAGCACGTTCGCGGCAAGCTGCATGCGCGCGCCGCCCATCCAACTGGCCAGCAGAGGCTTCTTGGTGCCTTCTGCCGCGCGGCTCAGGATGTTGGCTGCCGTTTCTGGTTCGGTCATGCCTTGTGGAGCAAGGATCGAAAGCACAGCGTCGCAACCAGGATCTTTGGCGACAAGGCTTACGGCTTTGGCGTAAGTTTCAGGACCTGAATCGCCCAAGGTGTCTACGGGATTGGCGTGGCTCCATGCCGACGGAAGCAATTTGTTCAGTTCTTCTTTTGTCTCCGCGGAGATTTCGGCTAGCTGGCCTCCGGCGGCCAGGAGCGCGTCCGTAGCCAGCACGCCGGCGCCGCCGGCATTGGTCACTACCGCAAGCCTCGGACCTTTGGGACGTGGCTGCTTGCTCAACACTTCCGCCATGTCAAACAATTCGCCGATGGTCGCAACACGGAGGATTCCGCAGCGCCGAAACGCCGCTTCGAAAACTTCGTCGGCGCCGGTCATGGCTCCGGTGTGCGATGCCGCGGCTTTGCGCGCAGCTTCCGTGCGTCCCGGCTTGATAACGATGATCGGTTTGCGCAGCGAAACTTCGCGCGCCGCGGAAAGGAACGACCGCGCATCACTGATCGATTCCATGTAGATCAGAATGCTGGAGGTGTAGGCGTCATCGCCAAAGTGGTAGATAAGGTCGCCCCAGCTTACGTCCAGCATGGAGCCCACGGAGACGAATCCGCTAAAACCAACGTTCTCGCGGCGGCTCCAGTCTAGAATAGCCGTGCACAGCGCGCCACTCTGGCTCAGGAACGCGATGTTTCCCGGCAAGGCGTTGGACTGCGCAAACGTGGCGTTCAATCCCGTACGCGGGTTCATGATGCCCACGCAGTTCGGGCCGACCAGCCGCATGCGTCCCGACGAAAGCACCTTGCGAATTCTGTTTTCGCGTTCTTTGCCTTCCGCGCCGGTTTCGGCAAAACCGGCGGAGATCACCACTGCGCTGCGGACGCCGGCTTTCTCGCATTCCTCGAGTACGTCGGGAACGGTATTCGCCGGCGTGACCACAATCGCCAGGTCGATCCACTCGCCAATCGCGGCGATACTTGGATAGCAGCGGATGCCCATCACGTTGCTGCGGTGTGGATTGATGGGAAAAATCGTGGCGCCCGGCGGATGTTCCAGCAGGTTACGCAGGATCGTGCGTCCCACGCTGGCGGGTTTTTCCGTGGCGCCAATCACCGCGATGGTGCGTGGATAGAACATGGGCGCCAGCGGGCTGGGTGGCCAGTTCGGGTTGCCGGGATCGCGTGCCAGTTTTTCGATTTTTCCGTCAGTCATAACAATGTTTGAATTTATCAGATCGGCGCCCATGAGAGGTGTCCTTGGTATGAAGATAAGGCTGTTAAGAATATGAAGTTGTTAAGAATTAAGACATGAAGGATGAGCATATCGCACCCGAAAAAAGAGGATGTGAGCGAACTCACATCCTCCACTGCTATCGCGCAGTTATTTCCCGGCGGTTCTGCTTTGCGGCCCTCCAAGAAACAAACTTTAGTGCTTGATCTGGTCGCGTACGGTCAGCACCGGGCACGGAGCCTGGCTAACCAGGCGATACGTAACTCCGGCGGCAAAGTGCGTGCTGAATTTCTTGTCATGCGGAAGTCCCAGGACAATCAGGTCCGGACGTTCTTTCTCCGCATAGCCAATCACTTCCAGATCAGGGTTGCCGACTTCCACAATGATTTCCGGCCGGCAGAAATCTTTCGCGTCAGAAGGCAGCAAGGTCTTAAGCTTTTTCTCCGCGTCCACAATCAGAGCGTCAGCATTGTGCTGGAAGGTTTCATCCTGTGTGACTACGTGCATCATCAGTAGGCGGCCACGGGCTTCCCGCGCGAAAGACAAAGCATAAGTCGCGGCAAACTCGGTATGCGGTCCAAAGTCCGTGGGAAACAGGATGGTGTCTGCGCTGAATCCGTGATACGGCCGGAAGTTTACATGCGGCCCCACTGTGAGTACCGGGCAAGTGGCGTTGCGGAAAATGTATTCCGCGGTTGATCCCACCACGAACCGTTGCATGCCGCGGCGGCCGTGCGTGCCAATCACCACCAGATCGATTCCATTTTCATTGATCCAGCGCGGCAATACAGGCTCAATACTGCCCTGGGCGAACAGCGGATGCACCACCACGTCTTTGTCCTTGATCAGTTTGTCCAGTTGTTCGCGGCTGGTCTTCACAACTTCGTCAATTACGTTGGGCGACGCGGTCTCCTGCAGGATGACCGGATCGCATGCATGTGCGGGGAAGAGTTCTGCTTTGTAGTGTTTGGCCAGCCCCAGGGCGTAGGCCAGAGCGCCCTCTGAGGCTTCACTAAAATCAGTAAGAAAAAGAATGTTTTTGAATGAAATGTCGGTTACGGTTTGCAGGGCTTGCATAATAAAGACCTCCTTCAAATATCGCTCAGCCTCAGCGGCGGCGTCAGGCAAGTCCTTTGTTGGGCTCCTGGCCGCGTTGCAAGCGGTTGGCGGGTGCTACTGACGGGTATTCAAGCGGCCCATCAATCTGGAATTCAGGTTCCCGTGTTCAGTCTGCTCCGCATGCCTCCCCAAAGCAGTGACGCCGGTCACGTTATTCAAGTAAATGAAGACTGCAAAAGCAAAGAAGGATGCAAGGTGAACCCAGCATCCTTCTTTGAGGTAACCGCCAAATGTAGCTTTTTGAGTAGCAGCTTAAGTTGTTGCAGTTTTTAAAAGTTGTTCGTCACCTCCTTCTTGGAGTTGCTTTACAAGAGTTTCATCGTGCTCAAAGAGCATCTTCAGGCGCTTCAGGTCCTGGGCCAGGACTTTTTCAGGATTGGCGCCGAAGAAGTCAGCGAGAAACCGTCCCAGGATTCCCGCCGGCGGACGGTAGAACATACGTATGCGCAGCCGGGTGCTGGCGTCATAGTTCGGATCAAAACGGGCAATCCCGAAGTTGCCGACCATGGATCCGGGCAGGCTCTTCCACTCCACGGTGGTGTTGGGATCTTTGCGGGTAATCATGCCTTCCCAATGGATGGGAATATTCGCTGGGCCGTTGATTGTCCAGCGGTAAAGATTTTCGCCCAGCCGTTCAATGTTGGCGATGTGCGAAAAAACTTTGGGATAGTTTTCAGGATTTGTCCAGAAGCCGTAAAGATCGGAGATCGGCGCGTTGATGGTGATGGTGCGGTCAAGCTCAAATCCCGGAGAGTCTTCTGAGAGTGCCAGCAGGGAATATGGATTTCGTTCCAGCATGCTGGTCGCGGTGAGCCCAGTGCCCAGGAGGGAAATCGCCAGGCCGACGTTGTCTTTCCGTCGCATGCCATAGAGAGCAGCGGCGGAACCAGCAGCGCCCATCAGTAGCCGTTTGGCTGGGCTCCAGTTGAGCAGCGTCTGTTTGCGAATCCGCTGGTAATGGTCCGGTTCGTGTTCCGCGGGAACCCGCGCATGGGCTTCCAGGTGGTCGAGCACGGTGTTAACGCCTTCCATGCCTTCCACGGTCCGCACCAACTCGTTGGCTTCGTTTTCGGTTGCCAGGCCCCAGAGGGTGACCGTACCGCCGTCAGAAGCTACATGGATTTTGCGCGGCTCGGAAACGATGCGTCCCATGCGGGAGCGAATGCGTTCCACCAGAATGCGGTCTTCTGGCGGTTCGTTGTTCAGGCCGGCGCGGACGTAGCTGGCCAGGCCCTGTAGCCGGTGTTCACTATCGCGAATGCATTTGGATGCGCCATCGGCAATCTCTCTTGCGATGCGCCCTGTCTTCTTTTTGAACTCATCACGACGTTGCGGCCCGCGTTTCGGGTCGAGAAAATAAAACGCACATGCTCCGGCGGCAATCCCGCCCAGCAGTGTCCATTGGGCAGTTTTCTTGCCAGCCATGAGGCACCTCCTTCGCTAACTAAAGGCAGTGTCGCTCTACGGTTTCAGTTTCACCGTGATGACCATCACACGGTTCTGCAATGTTGCAATGGACAGGTGATATGCGCCGTGGCGCGCCGCGGGCGCGTGAGAGAGAAGCGCGGGAAAAGCAGAAGATGCGTGCGAGCCGCATGAAACCCATGCAAAACACGTGTGACCGCCATCACAGCCCCTTTGTGACAGAGCAACTAATCTAGACGGTAATTTGATTGAAGTTCGAATCAAAGGAGAGTATCTGACATGGCAGCTTCCGCATATAACTTACGGATCATCGAAAATTGTTTGAAGTGTGACTTTCGCGAAGACAGGCTGTTTTGCAACCTGCCCAAGGAAGCTCTCCTGAAACTGCAAACGATTAAAGCAACCTCCGTTTATCCCAAGGGTACATTGCTCTGCTTGGAAGGCCAGTCGCCGCGCGGCATTTATGTGCTGTGCACGGGCCGCGCCAAGCTATCCACCACGTCCGCGGAAGGCAAGAGCATTATCTTGCGCATCGCCGAGCCCGGCGAAGTCCTGGGGCTCACGGCAGCGGTTTCCAATACGCCGTATGAAGCAACCATTGAAACCATGGAGCCCAGCCAGGCCAACTTCATCTCCCAAACAGATTTCATCCGCTTCCTGGAAGAGTTTCCTGACGTAGGACTGAAAGTGGCGCAACAGCTCACGCATAACTGCAAATGCGCGTACAGCGAAATCCGTTCGCTGGGGCTTTCGAATTCCGTACCGGAAAAAATCGCCAAGCTCATCTTAAGTTGGGCCCAGCATCCTGTGGACACCACGCGCAAAAAGACCGGCGAGATCCCAATCCGCGTGACTTTGACGCAGGAAGAGATCGCGCAGTTCGTCGGGACGTCGAGAGAGACTGTTTCCCGCGTCCTGGGCGATTTCCGTAAGAAAGGTTACCTGCGCATCAAGGGCGCTACCTGGTGCATTCTGGACAAAGAGGCACTGGAGCGGCTGGTTACGACATAGGTTGGTTCGGAAAATCACTTTGCAAGTGATCGCCGTCACATACCGGGCGGCCCCGGGCAGGTATAAAAAGCGACAACCATGAACTCCACATTCGCTATAAAGGACCAAACCGTGAACGAGCTTTATGAAGGCCTTTCAACGGAAGCGATCGACGAATTAAAGAAGCACGAAAAACTAGTAACCGCACCCAAAGGCTCCATGTTAATGGAGCACGGAAAGTCGCCGGAGAACCTGGTGATCGTTAATTCCGGGTCGGTTGATATTTCCGTTCCGGCTGCCGAAACCCATGTATCGCTGGGCTCCGCCGGTCCTGGAAAAGTCTTTGGCATGCGCGCCACGGTGAGTGGCGAGACACCGGAAATCAACGTCACCTGTCTGGATGAATGCCAGATCACGCTGATCCCCAAGAGTGAATTCATGGCGGTACTGCAGAAGTACCCCAACATCTATTTTTCCGTGGCACGCGTGCTGAGCGCCGATCTCAAGATCGCTGACCAGTTGATTCGTGATTGTTCCCGTCGTCCCACGGTGGCCGATCGCAGCAAGATCGCGCGTCGAGTGTGACGGCTGTCACAGCGTCTGTCTTGCCGGTTTAGTAATGTTGGTTGCACAAATGGACTATTCTTCCAGGGTTGAGTATTCGGGGGAAGCTCAACACTGGAAGAATCAAGTTCAGCATTCACTCATTTGGATGCATCGCTCCTAAGCCCTAATCGGCAATCAAAGAGAGCCAGTTCCTGGCTCTCTTATTTTTTGTAGGCAGCAAAGTAAAACCACAGTCTTAGCAATTCCTAATCATCCAACTTGCAGTTAAGTGTGTTTTTACCAGACGCAGCGTTGCGCCAGTCGAGCGCGGTCATTGATAATCCTTGCCAAAGCTGGGCCGTGTATAGAGGACCGATTCGAATTTGTTGAAAGAAACGGCATTTGTTTGGTTCTGCGGGGCTGCATCGAGCTTTTGCAAAATTCTGCACAAACTGTGATCAAAGTCACAGAATCCAAGCGCGATACTCCCTATACTGCTCGGTTTACTAACTCCAAAACCTGGAGAAATTGCGAGGCCCGCTCATGCTGGGAAATAAAGTAAGAAACTCATCGTTCGCGGCCCTGGTACTAGCGTTGATTGTGTTGTGTTATGCAGGTACCAAACTGCAAGCCAATGAAAAAGGCGCGGGTACGAAGGCTACGTCCGGTCAGAAAGCAAGTCAAGACAAGAACAACAAATCCCCCCAAGCAGAAGCAACCAAGGTGGACCCCTCCCAATACGTGGGAGCAGAAACCTGTAAAACGTGTCACGAAGATGCGGCCAAAGGATACGAAAAAGGGCCGCATTGGAAGACCGCGCTGGACAAGCGTCATGGTCCGGAATGGCAGGGATGCGAATCCTGCCATGGACCCGGCAAGGCGCACGCCGAGTCGGCTGACCCGGAAAAGATCATCCGCTTTGGCGGACTTTCCCGGGAAGAATCCTCAAAACGCTGCCTGAGCTGCCACGAGTTTGGCGAAGAGCACAGCAACTTCCTGCGGTCCCAGCACCTGAAGAACAACGTGGGCTGCGTGGATTGCCACTCCGTGCACAATGCCAAGGTCAACCGGCAACTTCTGAAGGCCGCGCAGCCGGCGCTGTGCTACACCTGCCACCAGGAAGTAAAGCCCGATTTCTCCAAGCCCTTCCATCATCGCGTCAACGAAGGACTGATCAACTGCAGCAACTGCCACAACCAACACGGCGGGTTCCTGGGACGCCAGCTGCGCGCTACCGCGGCGCAGGACCAGGTGTGCTTCAGCTGCCATACCGACAAGTCCGGTCCGTTTGCGTGGGAGCACGCGCCCATCAAGACTGAAGGCTGCGTTGCCTGCCACACGCCTCACGGCTCCAACAATCCGCGTTTGCTCAAGCGCAGCAATGTCAACTTGCTCTGCCTGGAATGCCACACGCTGACGGTGGATGTACCGGCTCCGAACGCTCCTTCATTCCACAACCAGGCCCAGAAGTATCAGGCTTGCACGATGTGCCATACAGCAATTCATGGTTCCAATTCAGACCATGACTTCTTCAAACCGTAAAACGGAGGTGATGAGATGAATACATTTTTACACAAGCTCGCTATGTGGCCATCGCGCCTTCTGTTGATCGGAATGGGACTGTTTGGCCTTACACTTTTTGCGCAGGCGCCGAGTGATACTCCGGCGGGTCCTGCTGCTTCACAACAGACGGACAATAAAGACGACAAGAAGCCGGCAGCCAAACCTGCCGCTAACGCCGATTCTGTCCGCCAACCCGACCTGGGAGTGGCAATTGACAGCGGACGCAAGTCCGACGTTCTTTCCACCTGGGTCACTTCGGAAAACAACGGCGGCGAGATGGCCGGACCGTGGCTGATGAAACAGTCCGTTGAATTTGGCGGACGCTTTTCCGATCACAGCGGCAACACCGGCACCTGGGACACGTTCGTCAACATGGGCACCGGCCCGCGGCTCATGGAATACACGCTGGACATGCATGCCCCGGACCACAACGGAATTCTGTTTGACGACCTGACGTTCAGTAACTTCGGTTACGGCGGCGATCCCAATGATGTTTCCCGCGTCCGCGCGCAGAAGGGCAAGCTCTACAGCTTCAGCGCAAATTTCCGGCGCGACCAGAACATCTTTGACTATGATTTGCTGGCCAACCCGTTGAATCCGGCAACTTCAAACCCCAACGTACCTATTTTGAATTCACCGCACGAATTTCTGCTTACCCGCAGAATGAGTGACGTGAACCTCAATCTTTTCCCGGTAGGCAACGTAAGGTTCAAGCTGGGCTGGTCACGAGTTGTAAATGAAGGCACCAGCTTCTCCAGTATCCACAACGGCACGGACGCTCTGGTGCAGCAGCCGACCCTGAATACCACGGACAACTACAGTGCCGGGGTTTCGCT